>NZ_JBFUHN010000047.1:0-57894 GCF_056402375.1 Variovorax sp. P4_B10
CCCCCCCCTGCAKAGGGGGTGCCAGAGATTAAATAGGAAAGACGCATATGAAGGTTTACTACGACAAGGACGCGGATCTCAGCCTCATCAAGGGCAAGACCGTCGCAATCATCGGTTACGGGTCGCAAGGTCACGCACACGCGCAGAACCTGAACGACAGCGGCGTCAAGGTCGTGGTCGGCCTGCGCAAGGGCGGCGCTTCCTGGCCCAAGGTCGAGAAGGCCGGCCTCAAGGTCGCCGAAGTGGCCGACGCCGTGAAGTCTGCAGACGTTGTGATGATCCTGCTGCCCGACGAGCAGATCGCCAGCGTCTACAAGAACGACGTTGCCCCGAACATCAAGGAAGGCGCTTCGCTCGTCTTCGCGCATGGCTTCAACGTGCATTACGGTTTCGTGCAGCCGCGCGCCGACCTCGACGTGTGGATGGTGGCTCCCAAGGCCCCCGGCCACACCGTTCGCAGCACCTACACCCAAGGCGGCGGCGTGCCCCACCTCGTGGCCGTGCACCAGGACAAGACCGGCAAGGCGCGTGACCTCGCATTGAGCTATGCCACCGCCAACGGCGGCGGCAAGGCCGGCATCATCGAAACCAATTTCCGCGAAGAAACCGAGACCGACCTGTTCGGYGAACAAGCGGTTCTGTGCGGCGGCACGGTCGAGCTGATCAAGGCCGGTTTCGAAACGCTGGTGGAAGCCGGCTACGCGCCCGAAATGGCGTATTTCGAATGCCTGCACGAGCTCAAGCTGATCGTCGACCTGATCTATGAAGGCGGCATCGCCAACATGAACTACTCGATCTCGAACAACGCCGAATACGGCGAGTACGTCACGGGCCCGCGCATCGTGACCGAAGAGACCAAGAAGGTCATGAAGCAAGTGCTGAAGGACATCCAGACCGGCGAATACGCCAAGAGCTTCGTGCTGGAAAACGCTGCCGGCGCTCCGACGCTGATCAGCCGCCGCCGCCTGAACGCCGAGCATCAGATCGAAGTCGTCGGCGAAAAGCTGCGCGCGATGATGCCCTGGATCAAGAAGAACAAGCTGGTCGACCAGACCCGCAACTGATCTGCAAGCCAGAAGGGTGCTTCGGCGCTCTTTTCCCAAGGGCCACCCGTTGCGGTGGCCCTTTTGTTTGACGGGGGCGGAGCGGCCCCCTGAACTACACTGCGAACCATGCGACTCACAGATCAAAATGCTATCGAATGGATAGCTGCTCGCGCAGTGCCCATGAGGGACGGAGGCAAATTCAATGCATGACGACACGCTCCCCGACGATGTGCCGCCGCGCAAACGTCGCAAGGGCATCTACATCCTGCCGAACCTGTTCACGCTGGCGGCGCTGTTCGGCGGCTTCTACTCGGTCGTGATGGCCATGAACGCGCGCTTCGACCTCGCGGCGCTGGGCGTGTTCGCCGCGATGATCCTCGACAGCCTCGATGGGCGCGTGGCGCGCATGACCAACACGCAAAGCGCGTTCGGCGAGCAGATGGATTCGCTGTCCGACATGGTGTCGTTCGGCGCCGCGCCGGCACTCATCGCCTACGAATGGTCGCTCAAGGGCCTGGGCCGCTGGGGCTGGATCGCGGCCTTCGTGTACTGCGCCTGCGCGGCCCTGCGGCTCGCACGCTTCAACGTCAACACCGGCGTGGTGGACAAGCGCTGGTTCCAGGGCTTGCCATCGCCTGCGGCGGCGGCACTCGTGGCCGGCTTCATCTGGCTCGTGAACGAATGGGGCAAGCGGGGCGGCGAGGTGCTGTATCTCTCGTGGACGCAGATCACCTGGGTCACCTTCGGATTCACGCTGTATGCGGGCCTCACGATGGTCACCAACGCGCCGTTCTACAGCTTCAAGGACATCCAGGTGAAAAAGAGCGTGCCCTTCGCGGTGATCGTGCTGATCGCTCTGGGCATCGCGGTCATCAACATCCACCCGCCGACGGTGCTGTTCGGCCTGTTCGTCATCTACGGCCTGAGCGGCTATGTGGTCTATGCGTGGCGCAAGGCCAAGGGCCAGCCGGCCAGCGTGATCAGCACCTCGACCGAAGAGCCCGACGAGCGGGGCTTGCATAACTGACGGCGGCTTGTGCTACATTCGCAATCCTCATGACCAAGATTTCGCTGCTGGCCCTACTAGCCCTCCCTCACGGGCGGAGACGGTAGCGCACGCGCAAATCCCTCACCACGGCCCGTTCGCACCAGCAACGGGCCGTTTGTTTTTGGGGTTGCTGGTTGATTACCAACCATCACAGAGAAATCGACATGCTCAAGCAACCCCAAGCCAAATACCGCGCATTCGCCCCGATCGGCCTCAAGGACCGCACTTGGCCCGATGCCGTGCTGACCAAGGCCCCGATCTGGCTGTCGACCGACCTGCGTGATGGCAACCAGGCCCTCGTTGAGCCGATGGACATCGCCCSCAAGATGCGCATGTTCGAGACGCTGGTGGCGATCGGCTTCAAGGAAATCGAAGTCGGCTTTCCCTCCGCCTCGCAGATCGAATTCGACTTCGTGCGCAAGCTGATCGAGGAAGACCGCATTCCGGACGACGTGACGATCCAGGTGCTGACGCAGGCGCGCGACCATCTCATCGCGCGCACCTTCGAATCGCTGCAAGGCGCGCCGCGCGCCATCGTTCACCTCTACAACGCCGTGGCCCCCGTGATGCGCCGCGTGGTGCTCGGGATGGACGAGGACCAGATCGTCGAGCTCGCCAGCAGCCACGCGCGCATGTTCAACGACTTCGCCGCGAAGCAGCCGGCCACGCAGTGGACCTTCCAGTACTCGCCCGAAATGTTTTCGGGCACCGACGTCGTGTTCTCGAAGCGGGTGGTCGATGCGGTCACCGAAGTCTGGGCGCCGACGCCCGAGCGCAAGTGCATCGTCAACCTGCCCACGACGGTCGAGCATTCCACGCCGAATATCTTTGCAGACATGATCGAGTGGATGCACCGCAACCTGGCGCGCCGCGACTCCATCGTGCTTTGCGTGCATCCGCACAACGATCGCGGCACGGGCACGGCCGCTGGCGAGTTGGCCCTGATGGCCGGCGCCGAGCGCATCGAAGGCTGCCTCTTCGGCAACGGCGAGCGCACCGGCAATCTCGACCTGGTGAACGTCGCGCTCAACCTCTACACGCAGGGCGTATCGCCCGAGCTCGACTTCTCGAACATCGACGAGATCCGCGCGACGGTCGAGCATTGCAACCAGATCCCGGTGCATCCGCGCCACCCGTATGTCGGCGACCTGGTCTACACCTCGTTCTCTGGTTCGCACCAGGACGCGATCAAGAAGGCCTTCGCCGCGCGCAAGGACGGCGACATCTGGGACATGCCCTACCTCCCCATCGACCCGAAGGACGTAGGCCGCAGCTATGAAGCCGTGATCCGCGTCAACAGCCAGTCGGGCAAGGGCGGCATGGCCTACCTGCTCGAAAGCGAGTACGGCCTCGAGATGCCGCGCCGCCTGCAGATGGAGTTCATGCAGACCGTGCAGCGCGTGATGGACGTCGCCGGCAAGGAACTCACCGCTGCCGATCTCTGGCAGCTGTTCGTTCGCGAATACGGTCTCGAAGCCGCGCACTCGCTGCAGCATCGCGTGATCGAGGAAGAAGGCGAGGGCGCCGATGCCTCCGTGGTCCTGCGCGGCGACCTGCCCTGGGACGGCGAAATCCGCGCCATTGAAGGCCGCGGCAACGGCCCGATCGATGCCTTCACCCAGGCGCTGAGCAAGGCCACCGGCCACACCGTCCGCGTGATGGACTACCACCAGCACGCCATCGGCGCCGGCGCCGATGCGAAGTCGGTGGCCTACCTCGAGTTGCGCGTCGACGAGGCCCAGACACTGTTCGGCGTCGGCATCGACGCGAACGTGATCTCGGCGTCGCTGAAGGCCATCGTTTCGGGCGTGCAGCGGGCGCGGACCCGGGGCGCGCACAGCGCACAATCGGTGGTTGAAGTCGCCTGACGCTGTCCCGGCCGGAAGCGCAAGGTGGAAACGAACACAAGGAGATTCACGATGGCTGACCAACTCATTATTTTCGACACCACCTTGCGTGACGGCGAGCAATCGCCCGGTGCCTCGATGACGCGCGACGAGAAGATGCGCATCGCCAAGCAACTCGAGCGGCTCAAGGTCGATGTCATCGAAGCCGGCTTTCCGGCCAGCTCGAACGGCGACTTCGAGGCCGTCAAGGCGATTGCCAACGCCATCAAGGATTCGACCGTGTGCGGCCTCTCGCGCGCCAACGACCGCGACATCTCGCGTGCCGCGGAGGCCCTGAAGGGCGCGGCGCGCGGCCGCATCCACACCTTCATCGCGACCTCGCCGCTTCACATGGAAAAGAAGCTGCGCATGTCGCCCGACGAAGTGCATGAGCAGGCGAAGCTCGCCGTGCGTTTCGCGCGCAACCTCGTGTCCGACGTGGAGTTCAGCCCCGAAGACGGCTACCGCAGCGACCCGGACTTCCTGTGCCGCGTGCTCGAAACCGTGATCAGCGAGGGCGCCACCACCATCAACGTGCCCGACACCGTCGGCTACGCCATTCCCGAGCTGTACGGCAACTTCATCAAGATGCTGCGCGAGCGCGTTCCCAACAGCGACAAGGCGATCTGGTCGGTGCATTGCCACAACGACCTGGGCATGGCGGTGGCCAACTCGCTGGCCGGCGTGAAGATCGGCGGCGCGCGACAGGTCGAGTGCACGATCAACGGCCTGGGCGAGCGTGCGGGCAACTGCTCGCTCGAGGAAGTCGTCATGGCGGTCAAGACCCGCAGGGACTACTTCGGCCTGGACCTCAACATCGACACCCGGCACATCGTGGCCGCGAGCCGCCTCGTGAGCCAGACAACGGGCTTCGTGGTGCAGCCCAACAAGGCCGTGGTGGGCGCCAATGCCTTCGCACATGCCTCGGGCATTCACCAGGACGGCGTGCTCAAGGCGCGCGACACCTACGAAATCATGCGGGCCGAGGACGTGGGCTGGGCCGCCAACAAGATCGTGCTGGGCAAGCTCAGCGGCCGCAATGCGTTCAAGCAGCGCCTGCAGGAGCTGGGCGTGACGATGGCCAGCGAGGCCGACATCAATACCGCTTTCCTGCACTTCAAGGAACTGGCCGATCGCAAATCCGAAATTTTTGACGAGGACATCCTCGCACTCGTCAGCGCGGAAGAACACTCGAACGTTAACGAACAGTTTGCTTTTGTCTCTCTTTCCCAGCACAGCGAAACCGGCGAACGCCCTCAGGCGAAGGTCGTTTTCACCGTCCAGGGCAAGGAAATTACCGGCGAATCCGACGGGAATGGCCCGGTTGATGCTTCTCTCAAAGCCATCGAATCGCACGTCAAGAGCGGCGCCGAGATGGTGCTTTATTCTGTGAACGCGATCAGCGGCTCGACAGAAAGCCAAGGAGAGGTTACAATTAGGTTACAAAACGCAGGGCGGGTGGTCAACGGTGTGGGTGCAGATCCCGACATCGTGGTCGCTTCGGCAAAGGCTTATTTGAGTGCACTCAATAAGTTACAGAGCCAATCTGAGAGAGTGGCAGCGCAAGGTTAGTTTCTGGGCGTTTCTTGATATTCGAATGAAGAAGGGGATGCAAGTAACTGATATTGCGTGCCTTTTTTGAATTCGATACACTGCGGTCCTCGTTTGTCGCCGCTGGAGAAATAAAAATGTCTGAAGCCCGCCCCCGTCGAGTTTCCAGCCAGCGGTTTCTACCCGCGTTCAAATTCTTCGCCGTCGCGCTCTGCGCTACGGCGTTTTTGCTGCCTGGCGCCCAGGCCGCGAAGAAGGAAAAAACCACCGCCGCCAAGACGGCCGTCGCCAAGAAGGCGCCGGTGCCGGTCGAAGTCAAGCGCAATGCATCCGCCAAGGGGCCGCGTGTTGCGGTCGTCGCCCAGCGCGGCGGCCGGGCCGAAAAGAGCGAAAGAGCAGAGAAGGTCGTTCGCGGAGGCCGCAACGTGGTGGCCACCATCCGCAAGAAGAACGGCAAGACCGTGGTGGCTGTCCAGCGCCGCTCGGTGGTTCGTGTCGAAACGGCGGCGCGCCAGTCCTTCGGCCAGATGGCAGGCCTGCACGGCACCGATGACGCCCTCGACCTGAAGTCGAGCGTCGCCCTGGTGATCGACCAGGACACGCACGAGGTGCTGTTCAGCAAGAACGACCATGCGGTGCTGCCGATTGCGTCGCTCACCAAGCTCATGAYCGGTCTGCTCATCAGCGAGGCCCAGTTGCCAAACGACGAGTTGATCACCATCACCCAGGACGACGTCGACACCGAAAAGGGCAGCCGTTCGCGGCTGACGATCGGCGCCACGCTGTCGCGCGGCGAACTGCTGCACCTGGCCCTGATGTCGAGCGAAAACCGTGCGGCGCACGCGCTGGGTCGCACCTACCCGGGAGGCCTCACGACTTTCGTGAGCATCATGAATGCCAAGGCCAAGATGCTCGGCATGAAGGACACGCGCTACGTGGAGCCCACCGGCCTGTCGAGCCGCAACCAGTCGAGCGCGCAAGACCTGGCACTGCTGGTCAACGCCGCCTATGCCGACGCCACGGTGCGTTCGCTCTCGACCTCGCCCGAGTACCAGGTCGAGGTTGGCAACCGCGTGCTGCAGTTCAACACCACCAACCGCCTCGTGAAGAGCCCCGACTGGGAGATCGGTGTGCAGAAGACGGGCTTCATCAACGAAGCCGGCCAATGCCTGGTCATGCAGGCGAAGGTGGCTGGACGCAAGCTGATCATGGTGTTCCTGGATTCGGCCGGCAAGTTCAGCCGCATTGCCGATGCCGAGCGGGTTCGCCGCTGGGTCGAGGCCACGCATGCCGTGCCAGGTTCGCCGGCGGCTTCGCGCAGCGCCAGCTACCAGATCGCAGGTTGAGTTGAGCGAGGGGCCAGCCGGCGGCCCGCCCTGCTGCCTTGAAACCCTCGCAAAGAGGTCAGGTGCCCGCTGAAGGGTTGGTATTGCCTGCAGGGGATGGTGATGTTGCCGCCATCCCGTCCTTGAATCCCAGCGCTCCCGAGATTTCATTGGCCGTTGCCTGCAGTTTGGGCAGCCAGCCTTCGTCCAGCCGGTCGGCCGGGGCCGAGATCGACAATCCCGCCACCAGCTTGCCCTGGTCGTCGTAGATGCCGGCGGCCATGCAGCGCACCCCCAGTTCGAGTTCTTCGTTGTCGCGGGCGATGCCGTACTGGCGCGCCTTCGACAGCTCGCGCTCGAGCGCGGGCAGCTGTGTGATGCTGTTGCGGGTATGGCCGGCCAGGCCTGTGCGGGTGGCGTAGCTGCGCACCCGCTGCGGGTCATCGGCCGCCAGGAACAGCTTGCCGGTCGAGGTGAGGTGCAGGGCCGCGCGGCCGCCGATGGCACGCACCACTTGCATGCCCGAGCGCTCGCTGTACGAGCGCTCGATATAGACGATCTCGTCACCCTGGCGCATGCTGAGGTTCACCGGCTGCTGCGTGAGCTTGTGCAGCTCGCGCATCGGGCCCAGCGCGGCATCGCGCACGTTGAGCCGTCCCTTCACCAGATTCCCCAGCTCCAGCAGGCGCATGCCCAGCCGGTAGCTGCCCGCCTCGGGCCGGTCGACAAAGCGCCCGACCGCCAGGTCGTTGAGGATGCGGTGCGTGGTCGAGGGGTGGAGCCCGGTCTTTTCGCTGATTTCCTTCAGCGAAATGGCCTCCTCGCGCGATGCCAGGACGTCGATCAGCGCGAACATGCGCTCGATCACCTGGATCACGGGAACGGCAGGAATGTCGGATTGGTTTTTTCTCATGGCGCTGGACGGTGATGACCGAGCGCCATTTTATCTTGTGAAATCGCCGGATGGCTGCCAATGTCCGTCCACCAGCACTTCGTGCGGGGAAAAACGGGCCTTGTAGTGCATCTTCGGGCTGCGTTCGATCCAGTAGCCGAGATAGACATGGGGCAGGCCCAGCTTGCGGGCCTGCTCGATCTGCCAGAGCACGCTGTAGGTGCCGTAGCCGGCGTTCGTGTCGGGCTCGTAGAAGGTGTAGACGGCCGAGATGCCGTCGTTCAGTACGTCGAGGATCGACACCATCTTCAGCGCGCCCGCGCTGCCGTCGGCCAGCGTTTCGCGGAATTCGACCAACCGCGAGTTGACCCTGCTTTGCAGCAGGAACTGGGTGTACTGGTCGATGCTGTCGTGGTCCATGCCGCCGCCCGCATGGCGACCGTTCTGGTAGCGCAGATAGAGCTGGTAGTGCTCCGGAACGAAGCAGAGCTTGAGCACGCGCGCCTGCAGGTCGGCGTGCTGCTTGGCGGCCCGCCGCTGGCTCCGGTTGGGACGGAAGCTGTTGGCCAGTACCCGCAGCGGAATGCAGGCGCGGCAGCCGTCGCAGTAGGGCCGGTAGGTGAACATGCCGCTGCGCCGGAAGCCGCTGAGCACCAGGTCGGAGTAGGCGTCGTTGTGGATCAGGTGGCTGGGCGTGGCCACCTGCGACCGGGCCTGGCGATCCGGCAGATAACTGCAAGGATAGGGCGCCGTCGCATAAAACTGCAGCGTGTGAAGCGGAAGATCCTTGAGGTGCGTCACGTCGAGAGAGGAGGTCGCGCGGAAAGGAGTTCTTTCCAGTATACGGGGTCGAATTGCCACTGTGGCCCCTCCTGTTCCCGGGCTTTGGCCACATGGGCGACAAAGCGCTTGCGCGGCATCTCCTGGGCGCCGAGGCTGGCCAGGTGGGCGGTGTTCTGCTGGCAGTCGATCATCTGGACGCCGAAGCGGCGGCACAGGCTCACCAACGCGGACAGCGCGATCTTCGAGGCGTCCGGCCGGCGGGTGAACATCGACTCGCCGAACACCGCGCGGCCGAGCGCCACGCAGTAGAGCCCGCCTGCGAGTTTGCCGTCGATCCAGGTTTCCACGCTGTGCGCGTGGCCGGCCCGGTGCAACTCCGTATAGGCCTTCACCATGTCCGGCACGATCCACGTGCCCGACTGCCCGATGCGCGGCGAGAGCGAACAGGCCTGAATGACGGCCGCAAAATCATGGTCGATGCGCACCTCGCACCCGGGCGTCTCTGCGAATCGGACCAGGGTCTTGCGAAGCGACCGGTGCAGCTTGAACCCCGCCACCTGCAACACCATGCGCGGGTCGGGGCTCCACCACAGGATCGGCTGGTCTTCGCTGAACCACGGGAAGACGCAATGGCTGTAAGCCTGCACCAGCGTATCGACGTCCAGTGCGCCGCCGGCCGCGAGCAGGCCCGGCACGGGGTCGGCCAGGCCCCAGGCCGATGCGGGGTCGGGCAGTGCGTCGCCGGGTTCGAGCCAGGGCAGTTGTTGCATGACCGTAGGTATACACGGCTTCGTGTGCGCCTCGCCCGGATGAGGGAAAATGGCGCGCCCGTCGCCCGTGTCGCAAACGATTGCGGTCAGTGCGCCACAGGCCTGCCGTCGAAGTGCACAAGAACCTCCGAAGCCCATATAGTGCTGCTTCTATTTGCCCCCAAAGCGGATCCAGCGGACCAGCATTGCCCGCCGGGATCAGCACAAGAGGACCACGTTGACCACAGAACCCAACCCCACCCGCTTTGGCAGCGGCCAGGCGGTGCGCCGCCTCGAGGACGAAAGCCTGCTGGCAGGCGCTGGACGCTATACGGACGACGTCACGCTCCCTGATCAGGCGCATCTCGTTTTTCTTCGCTCTCCCTATCCGCACGCGCGCATCGTCTCGATCGACACGGGCACGGCCGCCGCCATGCCCGGCGTACTGCGCGTCATCACCGGGGCCGAGTTGGTGGCAGCGGGTGTCAAGCCGATGCCGGGTGCCGCGGGGTTCAAGCGTGCCGACGGCAGCGACGCCGCGAGCCCGCCGCGCCATGCGATGGCGAGCGAGCGCACGCGCTTCGTGGGTGAGGCGGTTGCGGCGGTGATTGCCGACACGGTCCAGCAGGCGCGCGACGCCGCCGAGGCCGTGATGGTCGACTACGAGGATCTGCCCATGGTGGTCGACCTCGCCAGCGCAACCGCCGAAGGCGCGCCGCTGTTGTGCGAAGAGGCCTCCGGCAACATCGCCGCCGAAATGCGGCACGGCAGCAGCGAGGCCGCAACAGCCGCCTTCGCCACGGCCAGCCATGTGGTCGCGCTGGACGTGATCAACCAGCGCGTGGTGGCGCTCACCATCGAGCCGCGCTCCGTGCTCGCCGCGCATGACGCCAAGACCGACCGCCTCACGATCCGCATGAGCACCCAGATGCCTTCGGGCGTGCGCGATTCCGTGTGCGCGGCCATCGGCCTTGCCAAAGAAAAGGTGCGCGTGGTGGTGGGCGACGTGGGGGGCGGCTTCGGCATGAAGACCGGCGCCTACCCCGAGGACATCGCGGTCGCCTTCGCCGCGCTGCAGGTGAAGCGTCCCGTGAAGTGGGTGGCCGACCGCAGCGAAGAATTCTTGTCGAGCGCGCACGGCCGCGATATCGAGGCGCGGGCCGAGCTCGCACTCGATGCCGACGGAAAGATCCTGGCCCTTCGCATCAAGACGCTGGCCAACGTGGGCGCCTATGCCACCGGCACCGGCGTCGCGATCCAGCTGCTGATCGGCCCCTGGGTGCAGACCAGCGTCTACGACATCCAGACCATCGACTTCCATTTCAAGGCGGTGCTCACCAACACCGCGCCCACCGGCGCCTACCGCGGCGCGGGCCGCCCCGAGGCCATCTTCACCATCGAGCGGTTGATGGACGAGGCCGCACGCCAGACCGGCATCGACCGCATCGCGCTGCGCCGCCGCAACTTCATCCGCCCCGAGCAGATGCCGTACAAGAACCCGATGGCGCAGACCTACGACACCGGCAAGTTCGAGTCGGTGATGGACCAGGCGCTGACGCTCGCCGACTGGCAGGGCTTCGAGACCCGCGCCGCAGAGTCGGCCAGGAACGGCAAGCACCGYGGCCTGGGCATCGCCACATTCCTCGAATGGACCGGCGGCAACGTGTTCGAAGAGCGCGTCACGGTGTCGGTGCAGGCCGACGGCGTGATCGAGGTGTTCTCCGCGGTCAACGCCATGGGGCAGGGCATTGCCACCTCGCTCGCGCAGCTTGCGGTCGATGCCTTCGGCGTGCCCATCGAGAAGGTGCGCGTGGTGCTCGGCGACACCGACCGCGGCGACGGCTTCGGCAGCGCCGGCTCGCGCTCGCTCTTCACTGGCGGCTCGGCCGTTCGCATCGGCGCCGAGCGCACGATCGACAAGGCGCGCGAACTCGCCGCGCAGGAATTCGAAGCCTCCATCGACGACATCACCTACACCCGCGGCGTCTTCACCGTGGCCGGCACCGACCTCGAACTCGACCTGTTCACGCTGGCCGGCAAGCAGCCCGAGCGCGAGATCTTCGTCGACTCCACCAGCACCGTGGCCGGCCCGACCTGGCCCAATGGCTGCCATATCTGCGAGATCGAACTCGACCCGCCAACCGGCGAAATCAGCGTGGTGGCGTACAGCTCGGTCAACGACGTGGGCCGGGTGATCAACCCGATGATCGTGCGCGGCCAGCTCGAAGGCGGCGCGGTGCAGGGCATCGGACAGGCGCTGTACGAGCAGGTGGTGTACGACAACGAAACCGGCCAGCCCGTGACCGGCAGCCTGATGGACTACGCTGCGCCGCGCGCCGACATCGTCGACACCATGTTCCACATGGAGATGGACGAGTCGACACCGTGCACGAACAACCCGCTGGGCGTCAAGGGCGTGGGCGAGCTGGGCACCATCGGCGCCACGCCGGCCATCGTCAATGCGGTGGCCGATGCCTTTGCGCGCAACGGCCTCGCGGCGACCGCGCCGCGCCTGCACATGCCGCTGAGCCCGGCGCGGGTATGGGCAGCGATGCACACTGTGGACTGAGCATCTTCAAGCCGGGTGTTCGAAGGGCGCACAGACCATGCTCGTCACCACCGAACTGCAGACCGACCCGATCCGCGTGTCCAGCTACCGCTGCGAGGCGGGTCCCGGCGCGCAGCCGTTCACCGAGATGCACGCGGACTATTCGGTCTCGTACGTGCGCAAGGGCAGCTTCGGCTACCGCACGCGCGGCAACGCCTATGAGCTGGTGGCCGGCTCGGTGCTGGTGGGCTGTCCGGGCGACGAGTACGTCTGCACCCACGACCATCACCTGTGCGGCGACGAATGCCTGGCGTTCCACCTCTCGCCGGGATTTGTCGACCTGATCGGCGGCGACCAGCGAACCTGGCGCGCCGGAGGCCTTCCCCCGCTGCCCGAACTCATGGTGCTCGGCGAACTCGCGCAGGTCGCGGCCGAGGGGCAGAGCGATGTCGGGCTCGACGAGCTGGGCATGTGGTTCGCGAGCCGTTTCGTCGAGGTGGTGGAAGGGCGCAGCAAGCCCGCGCCGCAGTCCGCCGGGGCACGCGACAGGCGCCGTGCGGTCGATGCGGCGATGTGGATCGACGCGAACTCGCACGATGACATCGGCCTCGAAACCGCGGCCTCCGAAGCGGGACTGAGTTCGTTCCATTTCCTGCGCCTGTTCTCGCAGGTGCTCGGCGTGACGCCGCACCAGTACCTGGTCCGCTCGCGCCTGCGCCATGCCGCGCGCCTGCTGGCGGACGACGACCGGCCCGTGACCGACGTGGCCTTCGACGTGGGCTTTGCCGACCTGAGCAACTTCGTGCGCACCTTCCACCGTGCGGCCGGGGTATCGCCGCGCGGCTTTCGCCAGGCCGCCAAGGGCGATCGCAAGATTTTCCAAGACCGCATGGCAGCCCTGCTCAATGATGACCGCCTGATTCATTCATCAAGCAGAAAGTCATCGCCATGTACGACCACATCGGACTGAAAGTCAAAGACCTCGCCGCGAGCCGGCGCTTCTACGAGGCCGCGCTTGCGCCGCTCGGCCATGTGCTGGGCTCCCACGACGACAGCTACGCGGGCATCGGCCCGGCCGACGCGCCGGCCCTCTGGCTCTATGCGGCCCAGGGCGAAAAGGGGCCGGGAACACATGTCGCGTTTCGCGCACCCGACCACAAGGCTGTCGCGGCCTTCCACAAGGCAGGCCTGAAGGCGGGCGGCACCGACAACGGCGGCGCAGGCCCGCGCACCGACTACAGCCCGACCTACTACGCGGCCTTCCTGATCGATCCGGATGGCAACAACGTGGAGGCGGTCTGCCCCTGAAGGCGCGAAATCCCATGGCAACGATCTACAAGGAATTCATCGTCGAGGCCGATGCGGCCCAGGTCTGGGATGCGCTGCGCGACTTCGGCGCCGTGCATACGCGCCTCGCACCCGGCTTCCTGACCGGCTGCAAGCTGGACGGAGAGGGCGCCCGCATCGTCAGCTTTGCCAACGGCCTCGTGGCGCGCGAGCTGCTGGTGGGCCTCGACGAGGCGAATCGCCGCCTGGCCTACACCGTCACCGACGGCAAGGCCAGCCACCACCACGCATCGGCCCAGGTGTTCGCGCACGGCGAAGGCCGCTCGCGCTTCGTCTGGATCACCGATGTGCTGCCCGACGCACTCGCCGCCTACATCGAGCCGATGATGGTGCAGGGCGGCGCTGCGATGAAGGCTGCACTCGAGCGGCGCCAGCCGGTTCAGAAGTCTTCCAGCGGCAGCCCCACGTAGTTCTCCGCCAGCGCGGTGGAGGCGGCGTGCGAATGCACCAGGTAGTCGAGCTCGGCTTCCTGGATCTTCTGGCCGAAGGCGCCGGTCTCGGGAAAGCGGTGCATCAGCGAGGTGAACCACCACGAGAAGCGCTCGGCCTTCCAGACGCGGCGCAGGCACAGGTCGGAGTAGCGGTCGAGCGCCGAGGCCGACTTCTCGCTGTAGAAGATTTCGAGTGCGCGTGAGAGGTAGCCCACGTCGGCGGTGGCAAGGTTGAGCCCCTTGGCGCCGGTCGGCGGCACGATGTGCGCGGCATCGCCAGCCAAGAACAGTGCGCCGAAGCGCATCGGCTCGGCGACGAAGCTGCGCAGCGGCGCAATGCTCTTTTCCAGCGAAGGGCCGGTCACCAGCCGCTCGCGCGCTTCGGGGTCCAGCCGCGAACGCAGCTCGTTCCAGAAGGCTTCGTCGCTCCAGTTCTCGACACGCTCCTCGGTCGGCACCTGCACGTAGTAGCGGCTGCGGTGCGCGCTGCGCATGCTGCACAGTGCGAAGCCGCGTTCCGTGTTCGCATAGATAAGCTCGTGCGACACCGGCGGCACATCGGCCAGTACGCCGAGCCAGCCGAAGGGGTAGACCTTCTCGTAGGTCTGGATCGCGTCGGCCGGCACGCTGGCGCGGCTCGCGCCGTGGTAGCCGTCGCAGCCGGCGATGTAGTCGCATTCGATCTCGTGCGTCTGGCCGTCCTTCTCGTAGTGCACGCGCGGCTTGCCGGTGTCGAAGTCGTGCAGGCTGACGTTTGCCGCGCTGTAGATCGTCGTGAGGCCCTCGGCGGCGCGCGCTTCCATCAGGTCGCGCGTCACTTCGGTCTGGCCGTAGACAGTGACCTGCTTGCCGCCGGTCAGCCCGTGCATGTCGATGCGATGGCGCGCCCCCTTGAACAGCAGTTCGATGCCTTCGTGCGGCAGGCCTTCAGCCTTGGCGCGTGCATCGACGCCGGCGCGCGCCAGCAGATCCATCGTCACCTGTTCGAGCACGCCGGCGCGGATGCGGCCCAGCACGTAGTCGCCGCTCTGGCGTTCGACGATGACGTTGTCGATGCCTGCCTTGAAAAGCAGCTGACCGAGCAGAAGGCCGGCGGGGCCTGCGCCGATGATGGCGACCTGGGTGCGCATGGGGGTGTCTCCGGGAAGGTTTGACGAAGCGTAGGGCGTGACCGGCCGCTTGGTTCGGCACATCGCGAGGCACTGTGCGATCATGCGAACGCGTGCGCGATGATCGCGCAACACTTCGAATACAGACCCCGAATGACCATCGCCAGAGCCGATTTCATCGAGGGCATCGCCAAGGGCATGGCGGTGCTCGAAAGCTTCGATACCGAGCGCCAGCGCCTCAACGCCACGCTGGCCGCCGAGCGCGCCGGCCTCACGCGCGCCGCCGCCCGCCGCCACCTGCTGACGCTGGCCCACCTGGGCTATCTCGAAACCGACGGCAGCTATTTCTGGATGGCGCCGAAGGTGCTGCGCTTCTCGGGCAGCTACCTCGCTTCGTCGCGCCTGCCGCGTGCGCTGCAGCCCACGCTGAACCGGCTCGCGGCGCAGACCGGCGAGTCGTTCTCCGCGGTGGTGCTCGACGGGGAAGAGGTGGTCATCATCGCGCGCAGCGGCAGCTACGGCACGCCGACGCGCGTGCTGGCCTACGGCCTGCACCTTGGCGCACGGTTGCCGGCCCATGCCACCTCCACCGGCCGCGTGCTGCTGGCCGCCATGGCTTCCACCCAGCTCACGCAATGGCTCAAGGGGCGGCACCTGGCGCGGCTGACACCGAACACCGTCACCCAGGCGCGCGGCCTGCGGCAGTTGATTGCCCGTGTGCGCAAGGACGACTATTGCTTTGCCAGCGAGGAGCACGAGCTCGGCGTGCAGGCGCTGGCGGTGCCGCTGCGTGACATGCAGGGCCACACGGTGGCTGCGCTCAACGTCGTGCTGTCGGGCACGCGCTACCAGGAAGAATCCCTGCAGCGCGACATGCTGCCGCTCCTGTTCGAGGCGGCCCGCGAAGTCCGTTCCCTGCTCTGAACTGAACTTCGCCGCAGCCACCGCCTCGAATCCCGGAAACGGACACAACCATGCGACTCCTGCTTCTCGAAGACGACGTGATGATCGGCGAGGCCGTGCTCGACCTGCTGCGCGCCGAGCAATACGCAGTGGACTGGGTGAAAGACGGCGAGGCCGCCGAATCCGCCCTGCGCACCCAGCAATACGACCTGGTGATGCTCGACCTGGGCGTGCCGCGCCGCGACGGGCTGGAGGTGCTGCGCGGCCTGCGCGCCCGCAAGCAGCGCATGCCGGTGCTGATCGCCACCGCGCGCGACTCGGTGCAGCAGCGCATCGAAGGGCTCGATGCCGGGGCCGACGACTACGTGCTCAAGCCCTACGACCTCGACGAACTGCTGGCCCGCATCCGTGCCTTGCTGCGCCGCGCAGCGGGGCGCGCCGAGCCGGTGTACGAGCACATGGGCGTGAGCATCAACCCCGTCACGCGCGAGGTCACGGTGGGCGGCCAGCCGGTGGTGCTGTCTGCGCGCGAATGGGCCGTGCTCGAGCCGCTGCTGGCGCGCCCGGGCATGGTGCTGTCGCGCGCCCAGCTCGAAGAGAAGCTCTACAGCTGGAAGGACGAGATCAGCAGCAACGCGGTCGAGGTGTATGTGCACGGCCTGCGCAAGAAGCTTGGCGCAGAACTGATTCGCAACGTACGCGGCGTCGGCTACATGGTGCCCAAGACATGATGCGCAAGCTCACCGGATCGCTGCGCGCGCGCCTGCTGTGGTTCCTGCTCGCGGCCATCGTGCTGGCCGCCGGTGCGCAGGCCCTCGTGGCCTACCGCACGGTGCTCAGCGAGGCCGACGACATCTTCGACTACCACATGCAGCAGATGGCGATGTCGCTGCGCTCGGGCCTGCCGCCCAGCGCCGCTGTCGGCGGCATCGGCAGCGGCGAGCAGAACTTCGACTTCGTCGTGCAGGTATGGACCGCCGACGGCGTGCGCGTCTTCGAATCCGCCGATCAGGCGGCGCTGCCGCAGCTGGCGGTGCTGGGCTTTGCCGATGTGCGCGCACGCGGCACCACCTACCGCGTGTTCTCGATGCAGACGCGCGGGCTGGTGATCCAGGTGGCGCAGGACATGGCGGCGCGGCGCAGCATGGCCGGCACGCTGGCGCTGCGCACCATCGCACCGGTGGCGCTGATGGCGCCGCTGCTGATGCTGGTCGTGTGGTGGGTCGTGAGCCGCTCCCTGGCACCGGTGGCGCGCGTGCGCAAGCAGGTGGCCTCGCGGCAGGCCGACGATCTTTCGCCGGTGAGCGAGGAAGACCTGCCCGAGGAAGTGCGCCCGCTGGTGCAGGAGCTGAATCTTCTGTTCGACCGGGTGCGCCATGCCTTCGATGCGCAGAAGCACTTCGTCGCCGACGCCGCGCACGAACTGCGTTCGCCGCTGGCGGCGCTGAAGCTGCAGGTGCAGGGCTTGCAGCGCGCCCCCGACGACGCGGCGCGCGACCTCGCCGTGAGTCGGCTGGTCGCGGGCATCGACCGCGCGACGCGGCTGGTCGAGCAGATGCTCGCGCTGGCCCGGCACGAGGCCAGCATGGCGGCCGGCGCCAGGCCGGAGCCGGTCGATCTGGCCGAGGTGGCGCGTCTCGCGATCTCGGATGCGGTGGCGGCCGCGCAGGCCCGGCGCATCGACATCGGCATCGCGCATGCCGATGCGGCGGTGGTCAAGGGCCAGCCCGAGGCGTTGCGCATGCTGCTGCGCAACCTGCTCGACAACGCGGTCAAGTACACGCCCGAGGACGGCCGTGTCGATATCGGCATCGCGAAGCCGGGCGATGCGGTCGAGCTCAGCGTGGACGACAGCGGGCCCGGCCTGCCCGAGGCCGAACGGGAGCGCGTGCTCGACCGCTTCTACCGCTCGGGCGAGCCGCAGGCGCCCGGCAGCGGCCTGGGCCTGGCCATCGTCAAGTCGATCGCCGAACTGCATGGCGCCACGGTGGCACTCGCCAAGTCTCCCAGCCTGGGCGGCCTGCGGGTCCTGGTTCGCTTTCCGGCGGCCGCCTGAGGCCCGTTCCGGCGGACCGCGCCGTTTAAGCGGCGCTTAAGCCGGCGCAGCGACATTCCTTTCATCGTGTTTTGCGCCCCTGCGCAATGAAAGGAACCGACCCATGAACACCCGCCTGACTTCCCCCCGCGCCCTGGCGATCGCCCTGGCGAGCGCCGGCGTCATCGGCGCCGTCGGTGCCGGTGCCTACACCAGCGCCCGCGCCTTGAATGCGCCGACCAACGCCACCAGCGCGGCACCCGCCGCCATGGTGACGCTGCCCGACTTCTCGACCATCACCTCGCGCGACGGCCCCGCGGTGGTCAACATCAGCGTGACCGGCACCGTGAAGGCCTCGGACGACCAGGCCGCCGCCGAGATGCAGGGCATCGACCCGGACGACCCGATGTTCCAGTTCTTCCGCCGCTTCCAGGGCCAGATGGACCCGCGCGGCAAACAGCAACAGCAGCGCGACGTGCCGGTGCGCGCCGAAGGCTCGGGCTTCATCGTCGATGCCAACGGCATCATCATCACCAACGCCCACGTCGTAAAGGATGCGAAGGAGGTCACCGTCAAGCTGACCGACCGCCGCGAGTTCCGCGCCAAGGTGCTCGGCGCCGACGCCAAGACCGACATCGCGGTGCTGAAGATCGACGCGAAGAACCTGCCCGTGCTCGCCCTCGGCAACACCAAGGACCTGAAGGTCGGCGAATGGGTGCTGGCCATCGGCTCGCCCTTCGGCTTCGAGAACACGGTGACGGCCGGCGTCGTCAGCGCCAAGGGCCGCTCGCTGCCCGACGACAGCTATGTGCCCTTCATCCAGACCGACGTGGCGGTGAACCCCGGCAACTCGGGCGGCCCGCTGCTCAACACGCGCGGCGAGGTGGTCGGCATCAACTCGCAGATCTACAGCCGCAGCGGCGGCTACCAGGGCGTGTCGTTCGCGATCCCGATCGACGTGGCCGTTCAGGTGAAGGACCAGATCGTCGCGACCGGCAAGGCCTCGCATGCACGCCTGGGCGTCGCGGTGCAGGAGGTGAACCAGGCCTTCGCCGATTCCTTCAAGCTCGACAAGCCCGAAGGCGCACTGGTCTCGAACATCGAGAAGGGCGGGCCCGGCGACAAGGCCGGCCTGAAGGCGGGCGACGTGATCCGCAAGGTCGACGGCCAGGCGATCGTTTCCTCGGGCGACCTGCCTGCGGTGATCGGCCAGCAGGCGCCGGGCAAGAAGGTCACGCTCGAAGTGTGGCGCCAGGGCGGGCGCCAGGAGCTGCAGGCCAGGCTCGGCGATGCCAGCGACAAGCCGGCGCAGGTTGCGAAGGCCGACAGCACGGCGGGTCAGGGCAAGCTGGGCCTGGCGCTGCGTCCGCTGCAGCCGCAGGAAAAGCGCCAGGCCGGCGTCGACAACGGGTTGCTGATCGAAGACGCTGCGGGCCCCTCGGCACAAGCCGGTGTGCAGGCAGGCGACGTGCTGCTGGCCATCAACGGCACGCCCGCCCAGAGCCTCGAGCAGGTGCGCGAAGTGGTCGCGAAGGCCACCAACAAGTCGGTGGCACTCCTGATCCAGCGCGGCGAAGACAAGATCTTCGTGCCTGTACGGATCGGCTGACCGACGGGCACGCCAGATGAAGYCGCCTGGTCAACTGCCCCTCGTCGTGGTCCAGGAGCGCGCGTCGGCCAGCGGCCTCTCCGCGCACATCCTGCCCACGTCGGCCACGATGATCGGCGTGTGCATGACCGTGATGTCGATCGGCCATCTCGGGCCGCGCGACGACATGCGGCTCCTGATCGACCGGCTGCTGGCCGTGGACGCGCTGGTCTTCTTGGCCAGCGCGCTGCTGTCCTTCATGTCGATGCGCTCGCGCCGGTCGGGCGTGCGGCTGGAGGCCTGGGGCGAAATGGTGTTCATCGCCGGCCTTGGCTTGCTGGCGCTCGGCGCGGTCACGCTGGCGTTCGCGCTGCGCTGACGCGTCAGGGCGGGGCGCAGGGCCAATCGAGCAGCACGCGCGTTCCGCCGGCCTGCGCATCGGCCGTTTCGATGTGCAACCGTGCACCGATGGCCTGGGCGCGCGAACGCATGTTCGCGATGCCGTGCCCCGGTGGCCGCCCGGCGGCGGGCGCAGCCGGCAGCCCGCGTCCGTTGTCGGTCAGCACGATGCGCACCAGCGGCGGTGCCTCGTCGCCGTGCCAGGCGACATGCATCACGATGCGCGTCGCCGCCGCGTGCTTCAGCACGTTGGTGAAAGCCTCCAGCAGGATGCGCTGCAGCTGCAGTGCGGCCTGCGCGGCGAAGGGCGCGAGGGCCGGAATGACGGCCACGTCCCACACCAGCTCGATGCCGGCCGCATCGAGGCGCGGCTGGAGGCGGTAGCGCAGCGTGGCCAGCACCGTCGGCAGGTCGTCGTGCGTGGGCTGCAGCGAATCGACCGCCATGCGCATCTCGTCGAGCGCCAGCTTCACATGCTCCTCGACCACGCTGCGGTCGGGTGTGGCCTGCGTGACCACGTTGAGCAGCCCCACCAGCTGCGAACCCACGCCATCGTGGATCTCCCGCATGATGCGCTGGCGTTCGAGCAGCACGGCCTGCTCCTGCTGCTGCTGGCGCACCGTCTCGAAGGCGCCGCGCAACTGCTCCTCGCGTTCCGCGACGCGGGCCGCGAGGTTGGCGTTGAGCGCGCTGTAGTCGGCCACGGTGCGGCTGTAGCGCTCGACGACGAGGCCGGCCAGGATCATCACGAAGAAGAACATCGCGTGCGGCGTCAGCGTGTAGTAGGCGCCGCCGAAGAGCCCCATGCGCACCAGCAGCAGGTCGTGCGCGCCGGCAAGGATCGCCAGCGTGCCCGCCGCCATCAGCACCCCTGCGATGCGCCGCCGCGCCACCAGCGCGCCGTGCACCACGTAAGGCAGGCAGACGATGCTGATCACCTGGAGGATGACGAGGCCCATGGTCCAGAGCTTCGGCAGCGCGAGGGTGAAGGAGGCGCAGGCCAGCGCCACCGAGAGCGCCAGTGCCCCGTAGATCGATCGCACGAGCCACGGCGGGTTGCGGTCCAGCACCAGCAGCACGAAGCGCGCGATGAGTCCGATGTGGCAGGCATAGCAGACGGCCACCACCGCCCCCCAGAGCGGCCATGGCACCGGCACCTCGGGCCAGACGCGGTCGAGGTTGCGCGCCACGCCGGAGAGCGCGGCCAGCGCGAAGCACCCGTAGAGCGCATCGCGCTGGCGCAGCCACAGGCCGCCGGCCAGGCCGCCCATCAGCAGCAGGCTCACGGCATACACGATGGCCGAGGTGTTGCGCCAGCTCTGCTGCGCGCGGTAGAGCGGTGCGAGCGAGTCTTCGTTGCCATAGAGGATGCTGGCCAGGCCGCCGCCACGCTGGCGCTGCATGGTCGTCTGGATCAGCAGTTGCTGGGGTTGCCCGTCGCGGCGGTGCAATGCGGCGGCAACGGGGACCAGCTGGTTGCCCTTGGCCGCGTCGTAGCCGGGATCGTCCAGGGTGCCGAAACTGGCCACCAGCGCGCCGTTGAACGAGATCGCCACCTGGTTGCCCGCGCCCGACAGCAGCAGGGCCAAGGGCCCGCCGGCAGGCACCGCTGCGGCAGGAAGGTCGATGCGGTAGCTGGCCTTGCCCCCGCGGCCGGGAAACTCGTGGTCCCAGCGAAACGGCAGCTGCACCTGCCGCACCTGGGCCGGCAGGCCGTCGGGCTCGAGGGTGGCCTCGGCCGAGCGCACGTCCATCGCATCCGGGATGCGGCCCGTGGCCGCCTGTGCAGGGCCGATGAAGGCCAGCAGCCACAGCACCGCGAACAGCAGGCGGCGCAAGCCTTCGTTGCGCACGCTAGGGAAGCCAGCCCAGGTTGCGGGCCTCGAACACTGCTTCCGATTTGTTGTGCACATCCAGCTTGCCGTAGATATTGCGGATATGGGTTTGGACCGTCGACGCCGAGACTCCCATCTGCACGCCGACTTCGACATAGGTGAAACCACGAGAGACGAGGTCGAGCACCTCGAACTCCCGTGGCGACAGGCGCTCGGGTGCCACGGTGGCGCCGTATGGCGCGGCGCTGGTGGCCTGCACCGCGGGCCGTGGCGGCGGGTCCGTGCGGGTCTGCCAGCGGCGCAGCAGCTGCCGCGCGATCACCGGCGACATCGGCGAGCCGCCCGCGCGCAGGTGGCGGATGTGGGTGGCGAGGTCCGCCTCGGTGCCGTCCTTCAGCAGGTAGCCGCTGGCGCCGGCCTCGAAGGCCTGGACCATGTTGGCCTCGTCGCCGAAGATCGACAGCACCATCACCGCGCAGGCCGGCTGCGTGCTGCGGCACTGGCGAATGACCTGCAGCCCCGGATGGTCCGGCAGGCCGAGGTCCACCAGCAGCACATCGACCGGGTTGTCGGCCAGCCAGTTCAGGATGTCGGTGGCGTTCGAGGCGCTGAAGGCCAGGGCCAGCGACGGGTCTGCACCGACGACGCGCGCAATGCGCTCGCGCATGCCGGTGTCGTCTTCCACCAGGGCGACCTGTGTGATCGTCATGGCGAAATTCCGCAAACGAGGCGCATGTGGGGTATCCAGGGCTGGGTTGCAACAGCGTCGAGCCTAGGGGCTCGCGCGGCGGTCGGACATCCTATATACGAGGGAGGCGGCGCGCCGGGCTTTGCTGTCTGCGTGCGGCCTTGCCGAGCCGGCCGGCGACGAGGGCCAGGTGTTCGACCAGTTCCGGGGGCGACTCTACTTCGAAATCGTGCCCCAGGCAGCCGAGCCACACGGCCAGCGCATCGAGCGAGTTGGCGCCGGTCGCGATCCGCGTGGCGCCGCCGTCGATCGCCTCCGGCACACCGCCCACCCAGGCGAGGTGCGCTGCGAGCGCCTCGACCGGCGCATGCACCACGACGCGCGCGTGGTGCAGGTAGGGCGAAACCTTCAGCGCCTGCGCCATGTAGGTTGCGACATCCCCGAGGGGCAGCCTGCGGGGCGTGAAGCGGGCGCCGGTCGGCACGGGTGCCACGATGCGGTCGAGGCGGAAGGTGCGCCAGTCTTCGCGCGCCGTGTCCCAGGCCAGCAGGTACCAGCGCTGGCCCGACTGCACCACCCGGTGCGGCTCCACCGTGCGTGCGGTGGCCGTGGCATGGTGGTCGCGGTAGTCGAAGCGCAGCGCGAGCCGGTCGGTGCAGGCCTCGGCGAACAGCGTGACCGCCTTCAGCCGGACTTCCGACCTGCCGCGCGTCAGCGGCACCACCGACGAGCGCACGCTGTCGAGCCGGCGGCGCATCCGCGGCGGCATCAGCAGTTCGAGCTTGGCCAACGCGCGCATCGAGGCGTTCTCGATGTCGCCCTTGCCTGCGGTCGGGTTGCCGAGGCCGAGCGCCACCGCGATGGCCTCCTCGTCTTCGAGCAGCAGCGGGGGCAGGGCGGTGCCCGCGCCCAGCCGGTAGCCGCCGGCCACGCCTGACGTGGAGGCTACCGTGTAGCCGAGGCTGCGCAGGCGATCGACGTCGCGGCGCAAGGTGCGCCCGGTGATCTCGAGCCGTTCGGCCAGCCCGGCGCCGGTCCACGAGCGCTGGGCCTGGAACAGGGAAAGAAGCCGGATCAGGCGTGCGGAGGCAGACAGCATGCCGACATGATGCCTCGGATCGAGGACAGGATCTGTCCGCAATGGGTCGTAGCCTTGGCTTTCCTTCCACTCGTTCCACGGACATCCACCCATGAAGAAGACATACAACGGCAGCTGCCATTGCGGCAAGGTTCGCTTCCAGGCCCTGATCGACCTCGCCGAGGGCACCGGCAAATGCAATTGCTCGATCTGCATGAAGGCCCGGGGCTGGGGCGCCATCGTCAAGCCGGCGGACTTCACGCTGCTCGCGGGCGAGGAAGACCTGTCGAGCTACCAGTTCGCCTCGCACAGCGCCGAGCACCTGTTCTGCAGGCACTGCGGCATCAAGTCGTTCGGGCGCGGCAACGTGCCGGAGATCGGCGGCGCCTATGTCAGCGTGAACGTGACGTGCCTGGACGACGTGACGCTGGAAGAACTCTCGACGGCGCCGGTCCGCTACATGGACGGGCGCAACAACAACTGGTTCGCGGAGCCGGCCGAGGTGAGGTACCTCTGAGCGCAGCCCGGGGCTTCCTTTTCAGTGCGGATGTGCGTGATGCACGTCCGGGGCGTGCGGGTGCGTGTGACGCTGCGGCATGTGGCGGTGCGGATGGCTGTGCTCGCCCACGGGCATCGGATCGTGCACATGGTCGTGGTGTCCGTCGTCGTGCCGGTGCGCGTGCTCGTGGTCGAGCAGTTCGTGGTCGTGCGCATGCCCGTGGGATTCCGCCAGGTGCAAAGCCACCCCCGCGAGCATCAGCAGGCCGCCGGTTGCCATGCCCCAGCTCAAGGCCCGCTCTCCCAGTGCAATGGCGACGAGTGCGCCGATGAAGGGTGCGAAGGCGAACACCGAGCCGGTGCGCGCTGCGCCGAATGCGCGCTGTGCCAGCAGGTAGAGCCGCAGGCTGAGCCCGTAGCCGCTGGCGCCGATGGCGAGCAGCGCCAGGGCGGCGGTCCAGCCGGGCAGGGGCTCGCCGGCCGCAACTGCGAGCACGGCCGTCGCGCCTGCGCCGAGCAGCGACTTGCCGAGCACCACCTGGCCGGGATCGCGCTCGGCCAGCGCACGCGACAGGGTGTTGTCGATGCCCCAGGCGGCGGTCGCTCCCAGTACGGCGAGCAGGCCCAGCAGCTGCACGCCGCCGCTCAGGCCGCGATCCACCACCAGCACCATGCCGCCCGCGAGCAGCAACAGCATCGCGCTCCAGACGCGCCGGTCCATCACCTCGCGGTAGAGCGTACGGGCCAGCACCGCGGTGAACAGGGCTTCGAGGGCGAGCATGAGCGAGGCGCTTGTGCCGCTGGTGTGCTGCAGGCCCCAGGCGAGCGCCACGGGTCCGATGACAGCGCCGAACAGCGCCATCCATGACAGCCGCTTCACGTCGGCGCGGCGCAGGGCGGCTTCGCGCTCAGCCGGCTGGCGCAACCAGGCGCCCACGCTTGCGGCGCCAGCGTAGAGCAGAGCGGCCGTGGTGAAGGCGCCCAGACCGGCCCCCGCGCGCTGGACCATGGGCGTGCTGATGCCGAACAGTGCCGCCGCCATGAGGGCCAGCAGGCCGCCGCGCAGCGCAGGCAGGTGCAAGGGGTTCACTGCTTCGGTCTCGTGTGGAAAGGAGATCGATTTTGCACGGCCGGCTGTCTTTGCTGCGCGGCTCAGGCCGGTTCCATGCCATGGCGGCGCTTGGCTTCGGCGCTGTCCGTCGAGCGCATGAAGTCGAGCAGGGCGCGCACGGCGGCCGGCTGCATGGAACCGATGGCCGGTGCAGCCGAAAAGGTCGTGACGATCTGAATTTCCGGCGGCAGGGGACCGATCAACTGGATGCTTTCGACACCGATCAGCTCGCTCATTTGCTGGAATCCCAGCGCGGCCTCGCCGCGCGCGATCAGTGAGCCCACCGGTGCGCCGGGCGGCGCCTGCACCAGCCGGCCCCGGATCTCGTCGGCCATGCCCCAGCGCTCGAACAAGGCGATCAGTGCGACGCCGCTCGGGCCGGTCGAACAGGCGATGCTGGCCGCGCCCTGCACGGCGCTGCGCAGCGCATCTTCCGTGGAGATGTCGGGCCGCCCGGCGCCTGCGCGCACCGCCACGCCGACGCCCGAACGGACCAGATCGACCTTGCCGGCCGCGTCGAGCTTGCCCGCAGCGACCAGCGTGTCGATCGCGTCCGAAGCCAGGGCCACCACGTCGAACAACTCGCCCGCGGACACGCGCCGGGCGGCCTCGACGCCGCCAACCGGCAGGAAGGAGACCGGCACTCCCGTGCGCTGCGAATACGTCGCTGCGAGTTCGTCCAGCAAGCCCCGGGTCGCCATGGAGCAGATGCCCTGGATCGGCGTTGCCATGCGGGTGTCTGGTGCCATGTGTCAGTCGGGCTTGATGTTGGCTTCGCGGATCAACTTCCCGTAGCGCGCCGCATCGCTCTTGAGCAGCTTGTCGAATTGCGCGGTGGGCCCCGGCAGCGGGACGCCGCCCGCCGCGGCGAGCTGATCGCGCACTTCCGCGGATTCGAGTGCCTTCTGCACCGTCTCGTGCAGCTTGGCCAGCACCGGCTTCGGAAGCCCCGCCGGTGCGACGAAGCCGTACCAGACGCTGGCCTCGAAACCCGGATAGCCCGACTCGGCCACCGTCGGCACGCCCGGCAGGACCGCGGAACGCTCGGTGCTCATCACGGCGAGCACCTTCAGCTTGCCCGACTTCGCGAGCGGCAGCACTTCGAGGGCATTGACCGCCACCACGTCGACGTGTCCGCCGAGCGTGTCGGTGATCGCCTGCGCGCCGCCCTTGTAGGGCACATGGCGCAGCGAGAGGCCCGCCGTGTGCTGGAACAGCTCCATGGCCAGGTGCGGCGTGGCGCCGTTGCCTGGCGTCGCGACGGTCACGCCGCCCGGTTTGGCCTTGGCGGCGGCCACCAGCTCGGGCAGCGTCCTGATCGGCGAGCCTTCGCGCACGGCAAATACCACGGGCACGCGTCCGACCGATGCCACCGGCGTGAAGTCGCGTTCGAGGTCATAGGGTGGCGGCTCGAACAGCGAAGGGTTCACCGCCAGCGCATTGGCCGCCAGCAGCAAGGTGTAGCCATCGGCCGGACTCGCAATCAGCGACTTCACCGCGATGTTGGTGCCGGCGCCCGGCTTGTTCTCGACGATCACCGGCTGGCCGAGGATGGCCGACATCCGCAGGCCGACGGAGCGGGCGATGGCGTCGACAGCACCGCCGGCGCTGTAGCCGACCAGTATCTTCACGGGCTTGGAGGGATAGGCGTCTGCGGCGCTCGCACCGATCGGGGTGCCGAGTGCCAGCAGGCCGGCCAGGGCCAGGAAGCGGCGGCGAATGAAGGTCTTCATGATCGATTCACGGGTTGAAGGGACGGGTCGTCCCAGGTCTGCGGTGCCGCGTCCTTGCCGGCCACCGAATACAGTGCGCCGGGCGCATTGCGTGTCTGCTGGAATTCCTCCAGCGATTGGCCGCGCATGGCGGCATAGATGTGCAGGTTGGAAACGCCGACCACCGCGCCGAGCTTCTCCAGCATGAAGAAGATCACGCCGTAGTGGATGAGCCCGCGCCAGTCGCGCTGGCGCACCAGCGCGCGTTCCTGGGTGGTCAACCCGGCCGCCTCGAACGCTGCCTCTTCGTCGGCGAGGAAGCTGGCGCGATGCGCCGGGCGCGTCATGCCATGCAGGAACTTGTTGAGGCGGTAGGCGCGCACGCTGGTCTCGAGCGTGAACGGATAGGAGCCGTCGAGCGCCTCGATGCCCGCCAGCTGCTGGTCCATGTGGCGCCGGTGCCGCTGCACTTCGCCGGCAACAGGCGGGCTGGCCAGGTTCTCGTAGATCGCAGCCGCGATGCCGGTCATCGACGGCAGGTAGTAGCTCTGGTGCGTCTTGCGCACGTTGGACGACAACGCGCCCCGCATGACCAGCCACATGATCACCTCCGCGCCCTCCATGCCGCCCAGGGTGGCCAGTTCGGCCTGCGTCATCTCGGTGAGGCGCACCGGGTCGTTCTCTATCAGGTMGAGGAACCGCGCGTCCCAGGCGGTGTTGTTGAAGCCCGCGCGCTCGCCGTGCACCTGGTGCGACAGCCCGCCGGTGGCGACGATGGCCACGTCCAGGTCTTCCGGATAGCTCTCGATGGCGCGGCGCAGTGCCTGCCCGAGCCGGTAGCAGCGCCGGGCCGTCGGCACGGGCGACTGCAGCACGCCGACCTGCAGCGGCACCACCGGTATCGGCCAGGCCGGCTCGTGCGGGCACAGCAGCGACATCGGCGAGAACACGCCGTGGTCCAGCGCCCGGTCCTGGAAAAAGGACATGTCGAACTCGTCGGCCACCAGCGACCGGCCGATGTGCTGCGCGAGCGCCGGATGCCCGGCCAGCGAGGGGAGGTCGCGCGCGCCGCCGCCTTCGTCCGCCACTTCGTGCCGCTCGCCGACACCGAGCGAGAAGGCCGCATAGTGGTCGAAGAAGAACGAGCTGACGTGGTCGTTGTAGATGAAGAAGAGCACGTCGGGCTGGCGCTCCGCGAGCCAGCGCTGCACGGGCTCGAAGGCTTCGAAGATGGGCGCCCAGACCGGGTCCTGCTGTTTCTTCTTGTCGAAGGCGAAGCCGATGGTGGGCGTGTGGGAGCACGCGACGGCGCCGATGATGCGAGCCATGAGGGTTCCGCTCCTGCCGGTGTCAGTCGATGTAGCGCAGGCCCGCCTTGGCCAGCGGCTCGCGCATGGCGTACATGTCCAGGCCGAGTTCGCCGGCGGCGAAGCGCGCGCGCTTGCCGGTCTCGTTGGCCTCGCGGGCTTCGGCCGCATCGGCCACCTGCTGCGCACGCGATGCCGGCACCACCACGACACCGTCGATGTCGGCCACCACCACGTCGCCCGGATGCACCAGCGCGCCCGCGCACACCACCGGCACGTTGACCGAGCCGAGGGTGGCCTTGATCGTGCCCTTCGAATGGATGGCGCGGCTGAACACGGGGAAGCCCATCGCGTTGAGTTCGCGCACGTCGCGCACGCCGCCGTCGATCACGAGGCCCTTGCAGCCGCGTGCCTTGAAGGAGGTGGCGAGCAGGTCGCCGAAGAAGCCGTCGGTGCTGTCGCTGGTGCACGCGGCCACCACCACGTCGCCGGGCTGGATCTGCTCGGCCGCGACATGCAGCATCCAGTTGTCGCCCGGCTGCAGCAGCACGGTGATGGCGGTGCCGCAGAAGTGCGCGTCAGGGTGGATGGGGCGGATGCGGGGCTGCATCAGCCCCAGCCGGCCGAGCGCCTCGTGCACGGTCGAGACGCCGAAGCGAGAGAGCTTCTCGACGGCGGCCGAATCGGCGCGCACGACGCTGCGATGGACGACGCCGAGTTGTTGAATGGTGTTGGACATGGTCAGAGCCCCTTGGCGATGAGTGCGCGATCCAGGCGCGGATAGACGCGGCGTGCATTGCCTTCGAACACCTTGTGCCGTGCGTCGGCGTCGAGCATCGGCGTCATGTCGATGTAGCGCCGCGTGTCGTCGTAGAAGAACCCGGTCTCCGGGTCGATGCCGCGCACCGCACCGATCATTTCGCTCGCGAACAGGATGTTGTCGACGGGGATCACGCGGGTCAGCAGGTCGATGCCAGGCTGGTGGTAGACGCAGGTGTCGAAGAAGATGTTGTTCAGCAGGTGGTCCTTCAGCAGCGGCTTCTTCATCTCCTGCGCCAGCCCGCGAAAGCGCCCCCAGTGGTAGGGCACCGCGCCGCCGCCGTGCGGGATCACGAAGCGCAGCGTCGGGAAATCGGTGAACAGGTCGGAGGCCAGGCACTGCATGAAGGCGGTGGTGTCCGCATTCAGGTAGTGCGCGCCGGTCGTGTGGAAGCAGGCATTGCAGCTCGTGCTGACGTGCACCATCGCCGGGATGTCGTGCTCGACCATCTTCTCGTAGAGCGGATACCAATGGCGGTCCGACAGCGGCGGCGAGGTCCAGTGCCCGCCCGAGGGATCCGGGTTGAGGTTGATGGCCACGAAGCCGTACTCGCGCACGCAGCGCTCCAGCTCGGGGATGCAGCTGCGAGGGTCCACGCCGGGCGACTGCGGGAGCATCGCCGCGCCGATGAAGTGGTCCGGGAACAGCTCGCTGACGCGAAAGCACAGCTCGTTGCAGATCGCGGCCCAGGTCGAGGACACCTCGAAGTCGCCGATGTGATGCGCCATGAAGCTTGCGCGCGGGCTGAAGATCGTGAGGTCGCTGCCGCGTTCCTTCATGAGGCGCAGCTGGTTGCTCTCGATCGATTCGCGAAGCGCGTCGTCGCTGATCTTCAGGTCGCCGACGCGTGGCTTCAGCGCGGCGTCCTTCAGGCCCGCAATCTGTTGGTTGCGCCAGTCCTCCAGCGCCTTGGGGGCCGTGGTGTAGTGGCCATGGCAGTCGATGATCATTTGCAACCCCATCGGTTGGTAGCTCGAAAACGTCGAGTGTGGTTGCCGACGCCGGTGCGTGGTGTGAGTTCGGGTTGCTCTACCATCAGACTTTCTTATCGATAGGGTTTACCCCTGGAGTCAAGGCGAGCCCCGTGCACCAACGAGACAAAGTTATCGACAGGGCGCACGGCGGCGCGCTCGGCATCAACCTGCGGCACCTGCGCGCGTTCTCGGCCGTGGCCGCGGCCGGCAGCATCGCCAGGGCCGCGGACGAGCAGCTGTATCGCGTCGCCTCGGGCGTCACGCGCTCCATTTCCGAACTCGAAGCCGCATTGGGCCGGCCGCTGTTCGAGCGTCGCTCGCGCGGCATGGCGCTGAATTCGTACGGCGACCTCGTGCGGGTGCGCGCGCGCCGCATCGAGCGCGAGTTCGAGGAGGCCCGCACCCAGCTCGTCGCGCGCGGCGGCATCGGCGCATCCGCCGACGTCCCCTCGCTCTTCGCGTCGATCCTCAACGGCCGTCGTCTCGCGGTGATCGCGAGTCTCGTGGAGAAGCGCAACATGCCGGCGGTCGCGCGCGAGTTCGGGATCACGCAGCCGGCCATCAGCAGCGCGCTGAAGGACCTCGAGGGCGGGCTCGGTGTCGCACTCCTCGAACGCAAGGCGCGCGGTCTCTGGCCGACGCCGGCCGGCGAGATCGTGGCGTTCTACTTCAAGCGGGTGCTCGCGGAGCTGCGCCATATCGGTCCGGACATTGCGGCCAGCGAAGGGACGCTGCAGGGGAGCGTGACCGTCGGGGCACTCCCGCTCGGCCGCACGCAGATCCTGCCGCTGGCCATTGCCTCGCTGCTCGCGCGCCATCCGGGACTGCACATTGCCACGGTCGAAAGCCCGTACGACGCGCTGGCCGCATCGCTGCGAAGCGGCGACATCGACTTCATCCTCGGAGCGCTGCGCAGCGCCGCCGAGGCCAAGGACCTGCAGCAGGAAGCGCTTTTCGAGGACCGCATTTCAGTGATCGCACGCGCCGGCCATCCGCTCGAGCGCGCGGCGCGCATCGACTTCGATGCATTGCGACAGGCGACGTGGGTGCTCTCGCGGCACAACACACCGTCGCGCGAACTGCTCGAGCGATTCTTCTCGTCGGCGTGCGAGGCACCTCCGATTCCTGCAGTCGAGACCGGCGACCTTGCCGTGCTGCGCGGCCTGCTGCTGGAAAGCGACATGCTCACCGCGATCTCGGCCCATCAGCTGCGCTACGAAATCCGCGACGGCAGCCTGGTCGTGCTGGACTTCCCGCTGGACGAGACGCGGCGCGAGATCGGGTTGACGCAGCGGCAGGGCGCGTTTCCTTCGCCGGGGGCGAGGGCGTTGATGGCGGAGATTGGCGCGGTGGTGGCGCGATCGCCTGATTTCCGTGCGATGGCGCCGTGAGGCGCGCAGGCGGCGCTTGCCATGCGCGCGGCCGGCTGCCACTCTCGACGCTCTCGGTAAGCTTGTCATCTCAAAACCTGCAGGAGACCCGACATGAAGCACGAAGGAAGCTGCCACTGCGGCCGAGTGAAGTTCGAAGCCGAGGGCGACATCACCTCGGCCATGACCTGCAATTGCTCCATGTGCCAGCGCAGGGGCTCGCTGCTGTGGTTCGTGCCGCGCAGCGCCATGCGTCTGCTCACGCCCGAAGAAAACGCAGGCACCTACCTGTTCAACAAGCACCTGATCAAGCACCGCTTCTGCCCGACCTGCGGCATCCAGCCCTACAGCGAGGCCACCGGGCCGTCGGGCGAGCCGATGGCGGCCATCAACATCCGCTGCATCGAGGGCATCGACCTGCAGGCCGTTCCCGTCAAGCACTTCGATGGTCGATCGAGGTAGGTCAGGCGACGCGCACGAGGAAGCCGGTCGACGACAACCTCGAAGTCAAGGCCCCTCCATGCCCTTGTGCTTGAGCACATCGAGCGCCTCGGCGCTGCCAAGCAGCGCGAGAAAGGCTCGTGCAGCCGCTGGATCGCGCGCCGCGACCGCCACGGCACCGGCATACACCGTGTAGTTCTGGATATCGGCCGGAATCGGCCCCACCAAGGCAGCACCTGGCACGGCGAGTATCTCGCTGATCTGATGGATGGCGATGTCGGCCTCGCCATCGACCACGCGCTGCGCCACCAGGCCACCGGGCACCAGCATCGCCTTGGCTTGAATCTGCGGCGCAATGCCCATCGTGGTGAACAACTGAGAGAGGTACACGCCGCTGGAACCGCCGGCCGCCGGATCGATGTAAGCCACGGCGCGCGCGGCCAGCAGCGCCTGCCGGAACGCAGGCACGCTGCTGATGTCGGGTGCAGGCGTGCCCTGCTTGACCGCGACGCCGATAGAGACGCGCGCCAGCCGCGTCGGCATGCTGGCATCCACCTTGCCGGCCTTGGCCAGCTGATCGAGGGCGGCCGGCGTCAATACCACCACGTCGAAAGCCTCTCCATTGGCGATGCGGCGCTGCAGCGCGCCGGCGGTGTCGTTGTCGATGACGAGCCGATGGCCCGTGCGCTGCTCGAAGGCCGGGGCCAATGCCGTGACCACGGGCTTGAACGCACCGGCCGTCAGCACCTTGAGTTCTGCCGCCGACGCGCTGCTGCACAGGGCCAGGAGCGCGAGGGACAGCGAGATGATCGTTCGCATTTTTTGCATTTCTCTTCGCATCGATTCGGTCGATCTCACCCGGAATACGGTCCCTTGACCTCGCCCCAGCCCCATCGGGGCATGGGCGCGTCGGCGTCCACGGTCGCGCCGGCCTGCGAGTTGATCACGGCGAGCCGTGAGCCCCATTCGAGGTAGCCGACCAGCGCCGAGCGAAACTCGGGATCGTCCGGCATCGCCAGCTCGTCCGCCGTTTCCAGAAGCAGGGCAACCCAGCGGCGGCGCTGCTCCTGCTGCAGGTGACGGTTCAGGTGCTGCCGGATCATGTGCGGATGGCCGCCGTGATTCTGCGAGTAGTCGGTCGGGCCGCCCAGCACTTCGGCAAGGAAGGCCGCGACGTGCGCCGGATGCGCGCTGTCCATGTGGGCGAAGACCGGTGCCAGCAGCGGGTCGGCCTTCACGTTGTCATAGAAGCGCGTTGTGAGGCGAATCAGCGCTTCGCTGCCGCCAAGCCATTGATAGAGGGTAGGGACGCCGTCGTCGGCTGTCAGATCAAAGTGCGTCTCGGTGCTCGGCATGCAGTGTCCTCGATGGAAAGGATTGTCATCCTATGAGTTGGGGATTGCGCCGGCCATCAGGGCTTTCCAGTTTCTGAAGATCGGGCAGTGAACCGAAAGGTTTCGTTGCGCGACCCGTCTCTCGGCGTATGGCGCAAGCGGGATGTACGTCGTCGTCCGAATGCCTAGACTTTCCGCTCGGGAAGGAGATTGCCATGAAGACCCCTCGCATTTCTCGTCGATGGCTGGCCTGCGCTGCGGCCGCAGGCATGGCCTGGCCGATGTCGGCGGCCGCGCTCTGCGCGTCGCCTGCGGAGACCGGGCGTTGGCGCAACGCCGATCCGAATGCAGACATCTCGTTCGTCGACGTCAAGATGGTCGACTGCGGCGACCAGGTGCTCAACGGCGAGCAGACGAAGACGCGCTACTCGCTGAAGGTGTGGGTCAGGCAGTCGACGGGCAAGCCGTTTGGCCGACCCGCCGTCAGCGCGCGGTATCGCGCATGGGAAGGGAAGCAGTGGCTCTACGGCCGCGTGCCGACGGGCGGCTACCAGGATCACGTCTGGATGCGCGCCATGAACAACGACGGGAAGAAACAGCTTCGCGTCCTCATCAAGCACGAGTCGCTGGACAGCAAGCCAAGCGCCAGCTCGAGCCACTGGTTCAACGAATACAGGCGATAGGGCGAGCGCGCAGCGGCTCAATCGTTGAAGGCCCGCAGCATGGCCTTGCGCAACCAGGTCTCCGCGGAGTCCTTGTCGGCGACGGCGCGCCAGGCCATCCTGATCTGGTAGGTCGGGCTCTCGAACGGCAAGGGCTCGCAGCGAAGCCCGCCTTGCGCCGACAGCGCCTGCGCCACGTGCTCGGGCACCGTGGCCAGCAGGTCGGTGCCCGCCAGCACGGCAGGCAGGCTGCCGAACTGCGGCACCGAGAAGGCCACGTCGCGCTGCCGCCCGAGTTCGGCCAGCGTCTCGTCGACGGTGCCGCACAGGTCGCCCGCGTAGGTCACGAGCACGTGCCGCCGCCGGCCGTAGTCGTCGAACGACAGCTTGCCGGCGGCGGTGTCGGCGCGGAGCAGGGCGAAGCGCGCTGCGCGAACCTTGCGCACTTTTGCACCCGCCGGCAGGTCTTTCAGATAGGCCATCACCGTGCTGACCCGCCCCTGTTCCAGGTAGCGCATGGCGTTGCGGTAGCAGACCGTCAGCGTCACCAGCCTGGCGCGGGGCACTTCGGCGCTGAGGGCGCGCAGCAGGCGTGGCAGCATCGCGATCTGCAGGTCGTCGGTCAGCCCGATGCGGAACACCGGCGCAGCGCGCGCCGGCTCGAAGTCCGCCTGTGCCCGGAACGTGGCCTCGATCTGTTCGAGCGCCGGTCCGAGCCCTTGCATCAACGCCAGTGCGCGCTCGGTCGGTTCCATCACTCGCCCCTGGCGCACCAGGAGCGGATCGCCGGTGAGGTCGCGCAACCGTGCCAGCGCGTGGCTCACCGCGGGCTGGCCCAGGTGCAGCCGCTCCGCAGCCCGGCTGACGTGCCGCTCGCGCATGAGCGCCGCCAGCACCGTGAGCAGGTTCAGGTCGATCCGGCCGAGTTCGATGGGTTTCATCCGGGCATTTCGATGTTATCGATGACGTGCATAGCAAATATCCCATCAATCGATTTCCTTCATTCCCTTGCGGCTTCTAGATTGGCGTTGCAGGTCGCTTCAATTTCGAGGCCACGCGTCATCAAAGGAGATCCCGATGGGAAAGATGGTTCGCTTTCACGAGTTCGGCGGTGCGGAGGTTCTGAAGGTCGAGCAGGTTGCGGTGCCGGCACCCGACGCCGGCGAGGTGCGCATCGCGGTGCAGGCGATCGGCCTGAACCGGGCCGATGCGCTGTGGCGCGAGAACCTGTACGTCGAAGATGCGACACTGCCGACGGGGCTGGGCAACGAGGCCGCCGGCATCATCGAGGCGGTCGGGGCAGGCGTCGAGGGCCTGCGCGTCGGCGACCGCGTCGCGGTCCTGCCCGGTGCCCATCAAGGACGCTATCCCACCTACGGCGACAGCATCCTCTTCCCGGCCACGCACGTGGTGCGCCACCCCGGGAATCTTTCGGCCGAGCAGGCCGCAGGCGCCTACATGGCCTACCTGACGGGCTACTTCCCGATGTTCGAAATGGCCCGCCTGCAGCGCGGCCAGACGATGCTCGTTACCGGCGCCTCGTCGGGCACCGGCATCGCGGCGCTGCAGATGGCGCGCGCGGCGGGCATCGTCGCCATTGCCGTCACCCGCACGGCCGCCAAGCGCCAGGCACTGATCGATGCTGGTGCGGCGCACGTGGTCGTGACGGAAGACGAAGACGTGATCGATCGGGTGTCGAAGCTCACCGGCGGCCGCGGTGTCGACCTGGTGTACGACGGCGTGGGCGGTCCGCAGTTCGAGCGGCTCGGCGACGTTGTCGCGCGCCGTGGCTGGTACGTGCTGTACGGCCTCTCCGGTGGCGCGGCACTCGGGTATCCGGCGATTGCGCAGTTCCGCAAGAGCTGGCGCTTTCACGTCTACAAGGTTCTCGAGCACACCGGCGCAGTCACCATGGGCCTGCCGCGCGACGAGGGCGCGCTGGCCCGCGCGCTGGGCTTCATCGACGCGGGCCTCGCCGACGGCACGCTGCAGGTGCGCATCGACCGCGCCTTCGCGCTCGACGACGTGGTGCAAGCCCATCGGTACCTCGAGCGGGCCGGCCACATCGGCAAGGTCGTCCTCACGGTCTGATCGGCTGCCTCCGGACGGTGGCCTTCAGGCAAGGTTCTTGCACGTCGGGGCAAGCCCCATGGCAGGAAGCGCGAGCCCGCAGTAGATTGCGGGCTCGCCACCATCGGCAAGCAGTGGTTTTCACTACGTTGACCCTCAGGAGTGTTCGTGGACGCATGGTCGAGCCAGTTGCTTTCTCCCTTGTACGGACGCGAGGTCTTCCGCTCGCACGAGGCGGACGAGACCCATGCGCTGGTTGCCAATGAACTGAAGGCGCACCGCAGCGTCTGGGGGCGCGGCAACGTCGATGCAATCTTCTGCCGTGCCGAGCTGAGCGCACTGTCCCTGTGCATCCTGCGCTATGGCTGCGACGTCGACATCGAGCCCGATGCGCTGGGCAACTTCGTGCTGGTCCAGATGCCGTTGCGCGGCCACGCCGAAATTCACACGGGCGGCGAAACGCTGCACATCCATCCCGGCCAGGGTGCCGTGGTGTCGGCGCACAAGCCTGTCCGGCTGCGCTGGCATGCCGACTGCGAACAGCTGATGCTGAAGATCGAACTCAGCCGCCTGCAGGACGTGGCGCGCCGCGCCTTTGCCGCGCGCCATGTGGAGGATGTGGACGAAATCGACTTCGAGCTGCCGCTGCGGCTCGACGACGCGGCCGGAGCGCAATGGTGCCGCATGGTGGCCAACCTGGCGTCCTTGCTGCCATCGAGCGGCAGCACACCGTACGACCCGCGGTGGCTCGCGCACTGCGAAGACAACCTCATGCTCTACCTGCTGTGCCACCGGCCCAACTCGGTGCGAAGACGGCACGATGCCCAGCGGCTCGGATCGGAGGCGACCAGCCTGCGGCAGCTGCAACGGGCCGAGGAGTTCATGCGCAGCCGGCTCGAAACGGCCCTGTCGCTGGAAGATGTGGCGCACGCCGCCGGAGTCAGCCGGCGCACGCTGGCCCTGCTGTTCAGGCGCTACCGCGAGCTTTCGCCGATGGAAGTGCTGCGCAACATGCGGCTCGACGCCGCGCACGCGCAGCTGGCGCGGCACGACGGCGCGAGCGTGACGCAGATCGCGTTCAACTGCGGCTTCTCGCACCTGAGCCGCTTTGCCGCCTCTTACCGGGAGCGCTTCGGCCAGCTCCCGCGCGAAACTTCGCGGGAGCCGACCTCAAGACACTGAGGCACTAGGACTTCATCGCACACTTGGCGGCCGAGCTGTCCTGGTAGTTCTGGAGCACCGTGCCGATCACCTTGTTGGTGATGCGGCCGCTGGCGTCCTTGCCGATTACGCGCAGGTAGTAGTTCTGGATCGGGAAGTTGTTGGCGCCGTAGCTGAAGTCGCCGCGCACCGACTTGTACTTCGCGGCCTTGATCGCCTTCAGCAGCGCGGGCTTGTCGGCCACCTTGCCGCCGACGTCGCGCACGGCCGCGTCCATGGCCATCAGCACGTCGTAGGCCTGGCCGGCATAGAACGACGGGTTGCGCCCGTTGTTCTGCTGGCGAAAGTCCGCCAGGAAGCGCTTGTTCGCGGGGTTGTCGAGGTCGTACGACCAGTGCGCGGTGTTGAAGAGCCCGAGCATTGGCTCGCCCACGGCGGGGATCATGTCCTCGTCGGCCGAGAAGGCGGTCGAGATCAGCGCCACGTCCTTCGACAGGCCCGCGCCGACGAACTGCTTGATGAAGCTCACGCCCATCGCACCCGGCAGGAAGAAGTAGAGCGCATCGGGCCTGGACGCGCGGATCTGCGCGAGTTCGGCCGAGTAGTCGAGCTGGCCCAGCTTGGTGTAGAGCTCGTCGCCCACGGTGCCCTTGAAGTTGCGCTTGAAGCCGTTGACCGCATCCTTGCCGCCGGGGTAGCTGGGCGCGATCAGCGCCACCTTCTTGAATCCCTTGTCGGAGGCGAACTTGCCCGCGGCCTCGTGGTACGCATCGTTCGGGTAGGACGCGCCGAAGAAGTAGGGGTTGCATTTCGGGCCCGAGTAGTCGCTCGGTCCGGTGTTGCTCGAGAGGTAGGGCACCTTGGCGGCGAAGAGCGGCGGGCCCACGGCGAGCGCGACGGACGAGCCGACGGGGCCGGTGAACAGGTCGATCTTGTCGCGCAGCAGCATGCGCTCCACCACCTGCCTGGCCAGGTCGGGGTTGCCGGCCGTGTCGGCCTCGACGAACTCGACCGGCACGCCGCCGAGCTTGCCATTGAGCTGCTTCATCGCGACGGCAAAGCCGGCCTTGGCCTCGGCGCCGCCGACGGCGAACGGACCGGAGAGGTCCATCGCGATGCCGACCTTGACGGCCTGTGCCTGCGATGCCGATGCGCCGGTGACGGCGGCGAGGGCCAGTAAGGCGGTTCTGATGCGTGCCTGCGGCATGAAGGATCTCCTCTCGAGGTGATTCGGGTGACGTGGGGGATAGGGAGCGCGGGTCGGAGTCTGCGTGCCGCCGGGGCGGCGGGCTATCCGTTTCCTGCAGCGAAGCGGCCTGCACGAAATGGACAGACAGCGGGGAGGGCGCTGCCCAGAATTCCGCCAAGCCCCATCACTTCGGAGACACCCACGATGAGTCAGTCCATCGACATCCCGGCCGCCGACGGCCGGACCTTTCGCGGCTACCTGGCGTTGCCGGCCTCGGGGCGAGGCCCCGGCATCGTGCTGTGCCAGGAGATCTTCGGCATCAACGACTACGTGCGCGAGGTGGCCGACCTCTATGCGGAAGAGGGCTACGTGGTGCTCGCACCCGACCTGTTCTGGCGCATGGAGCCGAACGTCGATCTCGGCTATTCGCCGGAAGACTGGCAACGCGCCTTCGGCTTCTTCCAGAAATTCGACATCGAGGCCGGCATCTCGGACGTCACCGCCAGCGTGCAGGCGCTGCGCGCGCATCCGGCCTGTACCGGCAAGGTGGGCGCACTGGGCTTCTGCCTGGGCGGAAAACTGGCCTACCTGGCGGCCGCGCATTCGGGCGTGGATGCGGCCGTGGGCTACTACGGTGTCGGCATCGAGGCCGCCCTCGACCTCGTGCCGAAGATCGAATGCCCGATCGCGCTGCACTTCGCCGAGCTCGACAAGTTCTGCCCGCCCGAGGCCCGCGCCCAGGTGCTGGACGCCTTTGCGGGCAAGCTGGGGGCGCAGATGCATGTTTACCCCGGCGTGGACCACGCGTTCGCGCGCACCGGCGGCGACCATTTCGACAAGCCCTCCACGCTGATGGCGCACCAGCGCTCCATGGCGCTGTTCAAGGAAGCCATCGGGCCGGTCTACGACCTGTCGGCGCTCTGGGACAAGCATTGCGAATACGAGTTCGCGACACGCGACGTGGTCGCCACCATGGGCACGATGGTGAGCGAGCCCTACGTGAACCACATCCCGACCATGACCGGCGGGGTGGGGGCGAAGGAGCTGTCGCGCTTCTACAAGCACCATTTCATTCCGACCACGCCGCCCGACACGCGGCTCACGCCGATTTCGCGCACGGTCGGCGCGACGCAGATCGTCGACGAGATGCTGTTCTGCTTCACCCACACGGTGGAGATCGACTGGATGCTGCCGGGCATCACGCCGACCGGAAAGGCGGTGGAGATTCCGCTGGTGGCCATCGTGAAGTTCCGCGGCGACAAGCTCTACCACGAGCACATCTACTGGGACCAGGCCAGCGTGCTGGTGCAGATCGGCCTGCTCGACCCCGAGGGCCTGCCCGTGGCGGGCGTGGAAACCGCGCGCAAGCTGGTGGACGAAACGCTGCCGTCGAACACGCTGATGCCGCGCTGGTCGAAGTCGAACGGGCTGACGATCGCCGACCCCGCGCTGCCCCTGGGATGAAACACGCCGACGCCATGCTGGAACTCGTGGTGGAGACGGTGACGCAACTCACGCCGGCCATCAGGTCCTTCGTGCTGCGGCATGCGCAGGGCGGTGCATTGCCGCCTTTTGCGCCGGGTGCGCATCTGGGCGTGCAGGTGGTCCAGCCCAATGGGCGCGTCGGGCAGCGTGCCTATTCGCTGGCGGCGCCGCATGTCGATGGGGATCGCTACGAGATCGCCGTGCTGTGCGAGCCGCAGGGTTCGGGCGGCTCCGCCTGGATGCACGGACTGACGCGGGGCGCCCTTCTTGCCGCACACCCGCCGCGCAACGACTTCGCGCTGCACAGGGGCTGCACCCCGCCGTTGCTGGTGGCGGGTGGCATCGGCATCACGCCGCTGCTTTGCATGGCGAGGTCGCTGGCGGCGGAAGGGCAGCTCTTCGATTTCCACTACGCCACCCGCAGCGAAGAGGCCACGGCCTACCTGCATGAGGTGCGTTCGCTCGGAGGCACCGTGGTGCACGACGGCGGGGACCCGTCGCGCGGCCTGGACCTTCGCGCGCTGCTGGCGCATCCGCAAGCCGGGCGCCATCTGCATGTCTGCGGCCCGCGAGGCATGGTGCAGGCGACGGTGGAAACCGCCCGAACGCTCGGGTGGCCCGACGACCATGTGCACTTCGAACTCTTTGCCGGCGCGCTCGAGCAGGCGGGCGACGCGACTTTCGAAGTGCGCACCCTGCGCTCGGGCAAGACGCTGACCGTGCCGCCCGGCCGGAGCCTGCTCGACGTGCTCATCGCCGCGGGGCTCGACCCCCTGTACGACTGCCGCCAGGGCGACTGCGGCGTGTGCGCGGTGGGCGTGGTCGAGGGCGTGCCCGATCACCGCGACCACAACCTCAGCGCCCGCGAGAAGGCCGAAGGCCGAACCCTCTGCACCTGCGTGTCCCGTGCCAGGACGGCGCACCTGGTGCTCGACATCTGATGAAGTTTCAGGAGACCCACCCCATGACCATCGACCTGCAGGCGCTCGTGCAGCCTGACCGCGTGCACAAGCGCGTCTACACCGACCCCGCCATCTTCGAGCTCGAGATGGACCGCGTCTTCGGCCAGGCCTGGCTCTACGTCGGCCACGAGAGCCAGGTGCCGAACGTCGGCGACTACTTCACCACGCGGCTCGGCCGCGAGTCGGTGGTGATGGTGCGCCACACCGACGGCGAGGTGAACGTGCTGTACAACCGCTGCCCGCACAAGGGCGCCAAGATCGTTCCCGACGGCAGCGGCAGTGCCGGAAAATTCCTGCGCTGCCTCTACCACGGCTGGACCTTCAAGTGCGACGGCAGCCTGTTGTCGGTGCCGCTGCGCAGCGGCTACGAAGACACGGCGCTCGACCTCAAGAGCCCGCAGTATTCCGTGCGCAAGGTGGCGCGCGTGGCCAGCCACCGCGGCTTCGTGTTCGCGAGCCTGTCCGAAGAGGGCCCCGAGCTGGGCGAGTTCCTCGGCGGCGTGGCCACCTCGCTCGACAACTTCTGCGACCGCGCACCGGATGGCGAGGTCGAAGTGGCGGGCGGCGTGCAGCGCGTGATCCAGCGCAACAACTGGAAGATCTTCTTCGAGAACCTGCACGACACCATCCATGCGGTGGCCACGCACGAATCGTCGTGGCGCGCGGCCAAGGAAGAATTCGAATCGATGCCGGCCGGCACGCCCAAGCCCTTCGAGGTGGTGATCGTCGACGGCAATGGCGAGCCGCTGGAGTTCTGGGCCAACCTCGAACTCAAGGGCTACGACAACGGCCATGGCTTCATGGAAGGCATCTTCGTGCCGCCCACCGACCCGGTGAGCCTCGCCTACGTGGCGTCGCTCGAAGCCAGCCAGGGGGCCCAGCGCGCCGACGAGATCCTGCGCGTGAACCGGCACAACACCATCGTCTACCCGAGCTGCTCGCCGCACACCTCGTTCCAGCAGATCCGCGTGATCCGGCCGCTCTCGGTCGACCGCACGCTGGTGGAGATCTTCAGCTTCCGCCTGAAGGGTGCGCCCGAGGCGACCTTCCAGCGCACGCTCAAATACACCAACATCGTCAATTCGCCCTCGTCGAACGTGATGCCCGACGACCTCGAAGCCTACAACCGCGTGCAGGAGGGGCTGGCCTCCGACGGCGGCGACTGGGTCAGCATGCACCGGGCGGCGGGCCGCGACCAGCCCCTGCCGGGCGGGCGGGCTTCCAACGGCAACAGCGAAATGCCGGCGCGCAACATGTTCCGCACCTGGGCCGCGTACATGGGCGTGCAGGCCGGGGGTGCCGAATGAACTTCAACGACTGGCAGGAGCAGCAGGAGATCACGCAGTTCCTGCACCACGAGGCGCGCCTCCTGGACGAGCACCGCTGGGACGAGTGGCAGCGGCTCTTCACGCCCGACGGGCTGTACTGGGTGCCGCTCGCRCACGGACAGACCGACCACCTCAACCACGCGTCGCTGTTCTGCGAAGACGCCTTGCTGCGCTCGATGCGGGCGCGGCGGCTCGACCAGGCCCGCGCCTATTCGCAGCAGCCGCCCACGCGCACGGTGCATGTGCTGGGCAACATCGCGCTCGAATCGCGCAGCGAGGGCGGCTGCGTCGTGCGCTCGACCTTCCTGCTTCTCGAATGGCGCAAGACCGAGCAGCGCGCCTTCGGCGGCAGCGTGCTGCACACCCTGGAGCGCGGCGACGGCAACGCGTTGCGCATCCGGACGAAGCGCGTCGACCTCATCAACTGCGATGCGCCGCACGAAGCCTTGCAGGTGTTCATGTGAAGGCCGCGCTGCTGGCCATGCACTACCAGAACGACGTGCTGCACGTCGATGGCAAGGTGCGGGTGGGCGTGGCGGCCGATGACCCCGCGCGGCCCCGGCTGATCGCTTCGGCCGCGCGCCTGATTGCCGGTGCACGGGCGAACGGTGTGCCCGTGATCTTCGTGCGCATCGCCTTTGCGCCGGGGTACGGCGATTGCCTGCGCAACTGCACGCTGTTCCGGCGCGTGGCCGAGACCGGGGCCGTGCTCGACGGCACGTGGGGCGCGGCGTTCTACGACGCGCTGGCGCCGCTGCCGGGCGAGACCGTTGTCACGCACAAGCGGAACAACCCGTTCTGGGCCAGTGGCCTCGAGGAGGCCGTGCGCCGCACCGGCGCATCGCGGCTCTATGTGGCGGGCATTGCGACCAATCACGTGGTCGAGCATGGCGCGCGCCATGCCAGCGACCTGGGCTACGAGGTGGTGGTCGTCGCCGATGCCTGCAGCACCGCGCAGGCGCACCTGCATGCGGCCAGCCTGGAAACGCTGGCGATGCTCGCGGACGTGATGCAGGTCGACGAAGCGGTCACGCAGATGGAGGCCACGCCATGAACTTCCACGGAAAAGTCGCCATCGTGACCGGCGCAGCGGCGATGCTCGGCAGCGCCATAGTTCGTGCTTTCGTGCAGGCGGGTGCACAGGTGCTCGCGGTCGACATCGATACCGCGCGCGGCGAGGCACTGCAGGCCGAACTGGGCCCGCTCTGCCGCTTCGTGCGCTGCGACATCGCGTCCGACACGGCACTCGACGCRCTGGTGGCCGATGCGCTCGCCAGCGAGGGCCGCATCGACTTCCTGGTCAACAACGCTGTGGTCTACGGCGACAAGGGGCTGGAGGCTTCGCGCGGCGAATGGCTTCACGCGCTGGACATCAACCTGGTCTCCGGCGCCATGCTGGTGCAGAAGACCGCCGATGCGCTGGCGGCGCAGGGCGGGGCGGTCGTGAACATGGGCAGCGTCGGCGGCAAGTTCGGCACTGCGGACCGGGCGCTCTATCCCGCGGCCAAGGCCGCCATCCTGCAGCTCACGCGCAATCAGGCGGCGAGCCTCGCGCCCCGGCGCGTGCGCGTGAACTCGGTGTCGCCCGGATGGACCTGGTCGGATGCGCTGTCCCGCATGTCCGGCGGCGACCGCGCGCACGCGGACCGTGTCGCGGCGCCGATGCACCCGCTGGGCCGCGCGGGGGAGGGCGACGACGTGGCGCCAGTGGTGCTGTTCCTCTGTTCGGACGCAGCGCGCTTCGTGACCGGCGCGGACATTCCGGTCGACGGCGGGTTCTCGATGCTCGGGCCGGACCAGGGGCGGTCGGCGCGGGACTGGTTCGGCGCCTAGGGGGCGGGCCCGTTCGGGGCGCGTGCACAGGACACCGGGTACTCCCCTCCGCGAATGTCCCCCGCTTCGCTCCTCCTTTATTTCGCTGCGGGGAGTACCCGGTGCCCTGTGCACGATGGACGCAGCGCTTGTGCGAGCCGATCAATCAGTGCTCTGAGCGATCACGCCGATGGTGTGCTCTGCGCAGCGAAATAAAGGAGGAGGCATGCGGCCATAGGCCGCGCCGGGGGACATTCGCGGAGCAGAGTACACCGTCGGCGTGATCGCGCCCTGAACAACGCCCCCCAACGCCAAATAGATCGCAAACAGGCCCTAGCCGACAGACCGATACCAGGCCGTGCCGTCCTCGGCGATCTCGCAAGCGATCTCGCCGCGGTGCAGCAGGTAGTTGAGGCAGGCGAGGCTCTCGCCCGTTGCCATGCCCAGCAGCGCAACGTCGGATTCGGCGATGCTGCGGGCAAACAGGCTGCCGAACACGTCGACCGCGCGCTTCGGCGCCTTCAGTGCATTCCGCAGCCGGTCGAGCGAGCGGTCCTGCCCCTGCTGCAGCCTGTCGATGCGCGCGTGCAGGCCGCGAAAGCACTCGTTGTGCGAAGGCAGCACCAGCACGTCGTCGGAAATTTCCCGCTTGAGCTTGGCCAGCGACGCGAGCCAGTCGGCCATCGGATCGGCATCGGGCTCGGCTGGCGAAACCGAAACGTTGGACGAGATGCGCGGCAGGATCTGGTCGCCCGAGATCAGCAGCTGAAGGTCGGGGCAGTAGAGGCAGGCATGCTCGGGTGAATGGCCGTTGCCGGTGACCACGCGCCAGGCATGGGCACCGATCTGCAGCACCTCGCCGTCGCGCAGCCGCCTGAAGCTGTCGGGCAGCGGATGGATGTGCTTGCCGAAGTTGCCGAACCGCGTGCGGTAGGTCTCGATGGCCGCATCGCTCCACCCGGCGCGCCGGTAGAACGCGATCGCATCGTCCGGCGCCTCGCGCCCGGTGTCGGACACCATCACGCGGCACATCAGGTACTCGGAGCGGGTCATCCACAGCCRCACGCCGAACTTGCGCGTGAGCCAGCCCGCCATGCCCACGTGGTCGGGGTGCATGTGCGTCACGAAGACGCGGGTCAGCCCGCGCGTGTCCGGCGAATTGGCGAACAGCTCGCGCCAGACCGCCACGGTTTCCTCGGTGCGCACGCCCGTGTCCACGACCGCCCAGCCGGCGCCGTCGTCGAGCGCCCACAGGTTGATGTGGTCGAGCGAGTAGGGCAGCGGCATGCGGATCCAGTGAACGCCGGCCGCGACCTCGATCGACTTGCCGCGTTGCGGAATCTCCGCGAAAGGGTATGTGAGCTTGCCCTTGGCTGCTTCTGCCGTTTCTTCCAGACCATCCATCGCGTTCACCTCCAGTGGGTGAATTGTGAGCCCATCGGGAGGGACGCCATCTGGCGGGGCAAGCGCTACTGCGCGGTGCGGCAATGGCTTCGTTGTTGCGTGCGATCGAGCCAGCGCAGTACGGCCTCGCATTGCGCCGCGACAGTCCATGCCGCATCGACCCGCAGCACGCCGGGCTCACCGAGCGGCGGCTCCAGCGTCGCGAACTGGTTGTCCACCAGGCTGGCGGGAAACCAGTGGGCCGATCGCGCCGCCACGCGGGTGCGCGCTTCGTCCGGGGCGATCTCGATGTAGACGATGCGCAGTGCGGGCTCCGCCGTGCGCAGGCGGTCGCGGTAGCGGCGCTTGAGGGCGGAGCAGGTGAAGACCACGTGGCCCGCCGACGCCGCCGCCAGGACGCCGAGCCGGTCGAGCCAGGGATCGCGGTCCTCGTCGTCCAGCGCGATGCCGCTTCGCATCTTCTCCTGGCTCCGCGGCAGGTGGTAATCGTCGCCTTCGATCATCAGGGCGCCCAGGGCCCGGGCGAGCGCGGCGGCGGTGGATGACTTTCCGCAACCGGACACGCCCATGACCAGGAGCTTGTGGGGCATCGTTCAGGTGCCAGGTATGGGTTTTCAGTTGGCGCAGCGGGCCTCGAGCGCGTCGAGGAAGGAGCGGTCCCACCGGCCTTCCTTCATGGCCTGGATCGTGCGGGCCTCCGTGGCCAGGTGCGCATGGGCCTTCTCGATCAGCAGCTCGGCTTCGTCGCGCGCGAAGGCCATCAGGCCGTCCTGGTCGCCGACCACGATGTCGCCGGGGTTCACCACCATGCCGCCCACCGACACGGGCACGTTGATCTCGCCGGGGCCGTCCTTGTACGGGCCGCGGTGGTTGACGCCGCGCGCGTACACCGGAAAGTCGCGCGCGCGGATCTCGGCCACGTCGCGGATGGCGCCGTCGAGCACCACGCCCACGGTGCCGATCGTTGCCGCATAGAACGACAGGATGCCGCCGATCACCGCGTTCGTCACGTCGCCGCCCGCATCGATCACGAGCACGTCGCCGGGGCGGCAGAACTCGAAGGCCCGCATCATCGTGAAGTTGTCGCCGCCGCGCGTCTTCACGGTGACGGCGGTGCCTGCCATCGTCTTGTGCCCGGGGCGGTGGTAGGGCTGCAGGCCGACGCTGCCGATGTTGCGGTGCATGTTGTCGCTCAGCGCGGCAACCGGGATGTCGTGCAGCGCGGCGATGATCTCCGGCGCCACTTGCGGGGCCGACGGGTTCTTGCGGATGGCTTTGTAGGGCATGGGTGTTGTCCTCGGTAATTCAGGTCAGGGGCGCTTCAGCGCAGGGCGGCCACGGCCCGCGCGATGCGCGCGCAGCCTTCTTCCAGCGTCTCGATGGCGGTGGCGATGGAGAGACGAAAGTAGGGCGAGAGCCCGTAGGCGGTGCCCGCGACCACGGCCACGCCTTCGCTCTCGAGCAGGTACATCACCACGTCGCCGTCTTCGTTCAGCCGCTTGCCCTGCGGCGTGGTCTTGCCGATCAGGCCGCCGCAGTGGATGTAGAGGTAGAAGGCGCCGGGTGGCGCGGCGCAGTGCAGGCCGGGGATGTCGTTGATGAGCGCCAGGGTGCGGTCGCGGCGCTGCTTGTAGATCGCCACGCTCTCGGCCACGAAGTCCTGATTGCCGTTGAGCGCCGCTGCGGCGGCCGCCTGGCTCACCGAGCAGCAGTTGCCGGTGGACTGCGACAGCAGCGTGTCCAGCGCCTTGACCAGGTCGGCCGGACCGGCCGCATAGCCGATGCGCCAGCCCGTCATCGCATAGGTCTTCGAGACGCCGTTGACCACCAGCGTGCGCTCGCGCAGCGCGGGCGCGACCGCGAGCAGGTGCGGCGTCGCCTGGCCGTCGAAGCGGATGTGCTCGTAGATGTCGTCGGTCATCACCATCACATGCGGATGGCGCTGCAGCACCTCGGCCAGCGCGCGGTATTCGTCGGCGGTGTAGCTGGCGCCGGTCGGGTTGCTGGGCGAGTTGATCAGCAGCCAGCGCGTGTGCGGCGTGATCGCGGCCTCCAGCTGCGCGGGCGTCAGCTTGAAGCCGTTGGCTTCGGGGCAGGCCACGGTGACCGGCGTACCGTCGCAGGCCAGCACCATGTCGGGGTACGACACCCAGTAGGGCGCGGGAATGATCACCTCGTCGCCCGGCTCCAGCGTGACGGCGAAGGCGTTGTAGATCGCGCTCTTGGCGCCGCTGGTGGCGATGATCTCGTTCATCGCGTAGTGCAGGCCGTTCTCGCGCTCGAGCTTGGCGACGATGGCCTGGCGCAGCTCCACCGTGCCGGCCATCAGGGTGTAGCGCGTCGCGCCTTTCTCGATGGCGACGGCGGCGGCCTGCCGGATGTGGGGCGGCGTGTCGAAGTCGGGCTCGCCCACCACGAGGTTCACGATCGACTTGCCCTGGCGGCGCAGTTCGTTGGCGCGGTCGGCGGCGGAGGTGCTGGGCGAGGGCTTGATGCGCCGCACGCGGGCGGCAATGCGGGAGAGCGTCACTTGTCTTCCTGGGTTGGCGATGGCATGGACCGAACGGTACGCACATCGATCCCGCGAGGCCAAGACGAGATTGCACTGGTTGTATAGGCGCAGCTTATGGTGAGCCCCGATGGCCGCTGCGCGGGGGCGGTGCTAGGCTCGGCTTTTGCTTGGGGACAAGGCGTGAACCTGCGACGCCTCAAATATTTCGTGAAGATCGTGGACATCGGCAGCCTGACGCAGGCGGCCGAGGTCCTTTTCATTGCCCAGCCCGCGCTGAGCCAGCAACTGGCCACGCTGGAGGGCGAGGTGCGCCAGCAGCTGCTCGTGCGCACCAAGCGCGGCGTCACGCCCACCGAGGCCGGCAAGGTGCTGTACCGGCATGCGCAGATCATCCTGCGCCAGTGCGAGCAGGCGCGCGTGGACATGGAAGCGGCTGGCGAGGGGCTGTCGGGCCAGGTGTCGGTGGGGCTTGCGCCCGGCACCGCGGCTTCTGCGCTCTCGCTGCCGCTGCTGCGCACCGTGCGTGCACGCCACCCCGGCATCCTGCTCTACCTGAACGAGAACTACGGCACCACGCTGAGCGAACTCATCATGAACGGCCGCATGGACCTGGCCGTGCTCTACGGCGACAAGGCGATCCACGGCCTGAGCTTCCTGCCGCTGCTCAAGGAGCCGCTGTTCCTGGTCGGGCCGGCCGCGATGCCGGCGCCCGCACAGCCGGTGAAGCTGGCCGACCTGCGCGACATCGAGCTCTTCCTGCCGCGCCCCTACAACGTGGTGCGCAAGCTGGTCGACGCGGCCTTCGTGCGCGCGGGCATGGTGCCGCGCGTGGTGGCCGAGATCGAATCGGCCTTCACCCTGACCGCGGCCATCGCCGACGGGCTGGGCGCCACCATCCTGCCGGCGTCGATGGCGCGCGAAGTGGTAGCGTCCTGCGGGGCCTGGCAGTTCCAGATCGTCGATCCGGTCATCGAGGCCCCGTTGGCGCTGTGCCAGTCCGACCACCTGCCGCTCTCGGAGCCGGCGCAGGCGGTCAAGAGCATCCTGCTCGAGCTCGTGGTCGACCTCGCCGGCACCTTCGCGGCCACGCCCGAACCCGAGCTGGCCGCGCTGTCGTAACGTGCTGTCGTACGTGGCGTCATAAGCCGCCCTTATCCCGGCACAGTCATTCCGTCTTGGGCTTTGTGCCCGCGGCCCGTTACCTTTCATGCCTGCCGTCACGCGTTCGCGGAATGCGTCGGCCACCAAGGATGTTCTGTCGCCACAGGCAGGCCCGGCATGAAGCAGGAACAGATCAAGACGCTCATCGACGCACTCGCGGCCTCGGACCTCGCGGAGCTGGAGTACAGCGAAGACGGCAGCACGCTGCGGCTGGTGAAGCAATCGGCGCTGACAGCTGCGCCCGCTGCGCGACGTCCGGCTGCCGGGCGCAAGGCGCCCGCAGCGGCATCCGCAGAGCCGGCGCTACCGGCGGCCGCCGCAGCCGAATGCCTCGCACCGCTCTACGGCGTGGTGCACCTGCAGCCCGCGCCCGGCGAGCCGCCCTTCGTGCGGCCGGGGCAGGCCGTCGAGGCCGGCCAGATGCTCTGCGTGATCGAGGCCATGAAGATGTTCAACGAAGTCCGCGCCGACGCTGCCGCCACCGTGCAGGCCGTGCTGGTGCGTTCGGGCCAGGAAGTGGAAGCAGGCGAACCCCTGTTCCGCTTCGGTTGAGGAAAGTCGCGCCATGTTCGATACCGTCCTCATTGCGAACCGCGGCGAGATCGCCTTGCGCATCCTGCGCGCCTGCCGCGGCCTGGGTCTCAGGACCGTGGTCGCGCATTCCGAGGCCGACAGCGAAGCCAGCTATGTCGCACAGGCCGACCAGGCGCTGTGCATCGGGCCGTCGGCGCCGGGGCAGAGCTACCTGAACCCCTCCGCCATCCTGTTCGCCGCCGAAGTCAGCGGCGCGCAGGCCATCCACCCGGGCTACGGCTTCCTGTCGGAGAACGCGGGCTTTGCCGCGCGCGTGGAGCAGGCCGGCCTGGTCTTCATCGGTCCCAGCGCCGCCTGCATCCGCACCATGGGCGACAAGGTCTCGGCCAAGCGCGCGATGCGCAAGGCCGGCGTGCCCTGCGTGCCGGGGCCCGACGAAGGTCTGCCGGAAGACCCGGCCGCCATCCAGGCCATCGCACGCGAAATCGGCTACCCGGTGATCGTCAAGGCGGCGGGCGGCGGCGGCGGGCGCGGCATGCGCGTGGTGCACGACGAAGCGGCGCTGCTGGATGCGATGGCGCTGACGCGCGAGGAAGCGCGCCAGGCCTTCGGCAACCCCGAGGTCTACATCGAGAAGTTCCTGCTGCATCCGCGCCACGTCGAGATCCAGGTGCTGGCCGACAGCCACGGCAACGCCGTGTGGCTGGGCAGCCGCGACTGCTCGCTGCAGCGCCGCCACCAGAAGGTGATCGAGGAGGCGCCGGCGCCCGGCATCGACGATGCCCTGATGGCCGAGGTGGGCGAGCGCTGCGCGGCCGCCTGCCGGCAGATCGGCTACTGCGGCGTGGGCACCTTCGAGTTCCTCTACGAGAAGGGCGCCTTCTATTTCATCGAGATGAACACCCGCCTGCAGGTCGAGCACCCGGTGACCGAGATGACCGCCGGCATCGACATCGTGCAGCAGCAGTTGCGCATGGCGCGCGGCGAGCGCCTTTCGCTGGCGCAGCGCGATGTGCGATGCCAGGGCCATGCGATCGAGTGCCGCATCAATGCCGAGAACCCCGAAACCTTTGCACCCGCGCCCGGGCGCATCACCGGCTGGCAGGTGCCGGGCGGCTTCGGCGTGCGCGTCGATTCGCACGCCAACGCCGGCTACCGCGTGCCGCCTTACTACGACTCGATGATCGCCAAGCTGATCGTGCACGGCGCCACGCGCACCGATGCGCTCGACCGCATGCGCCTCGCGCTCGCCGAGATGCGCATCGACGGCATCGCGACCAACGTGCCGCTGCACCGCGAACTGCTGCGCGACGAAGGCTTTGCCGTCGGCGGCGTGGACATCCACCACCTCGAACGCTGGCTGCAGCAAAGGAGCGCGGCGTGATCGCACAACAGCCATCGATCAGCCTGCTGGGCACGACCGCACTGATCTTCGAAGCGCCCGGCGAGATGAACCTCACCTCGCAGCAGCGCATCTGGGCGCTGGCGCACGAGACCCAGGCCTGGCCGGAGATCCGTGAAGCCGTGCCGGGCATGAACAACCTGATGCTGACCTTCCTGCGCCCGCCGCGCGGCCTCGGTGCGCTCGAAGCCCTGGAGGCGCGCCTGCGCGACGCATGGGATGCGGCCGTCGCGCTGCCACGGGAAGGCCGGGTGGTCGAGCTGCCCGTGGTCTACGGCGGCGCGGGCGGCCCGCACATGGCCGACGTGGTGGCACACACCGGCYTGAGCGTCGAGCAGATCGTCGAGCTGCACAGCGCGCCGCTCTACCCGGTGTATGCGCTCGGCAGCCATCCAGGCTACTGCTACCTGGGCGGCATGGACGCGCGCATCGCCACGCCGCGCCGCAAGGTGCCGGTGCTGAGCATCCCGGGCGGCGCGGTGTCGATCGGCGGCGCGCAGACCGGCGTGTCGGCCTCGGCCGGGCCCAGCGGCTGGAACACCATCGGCAGCACCTCGATGTCTTTCTTCGATCCCGCGCAGGACCCGCCCGCGGCGCTGCAGCCGGGCGACATGATCCGTTTTCGCGTGGAGGGCATCGTCCGATGATCGAAGTGCTTTCTTCGGCCGCGCTCGCCACCGTGCAGGACCTGGGGCGAACCGGCAGCCTGCGCTGGGGCGTCGGCACCTCGGGCGCCATGGACAACCTGGCGCTCGCGGCCGGCAACCTGCTGCTGGGCAATGCGCTCGATGCGGCCGCCATCGAGGTGCCGGTGTTTCCCTTCAAGGTGCGTTTCGACGAGGACTGCGCGTTCGCGCTGACCGGCGCCGATTGCGCGGCCCGGCTGGACGACCAGCCGCTGCTGCCCTGGTGGGTTCACCAGGCGCGGGCCGGGCAGGTGCTGACGCTGGGCCTGCCGCAAGGCGGCGCGCAGCAGCGCGGCAGCCGCGCCATGCTGTGCCTGGCAGGCGGGGTCGACGTGCCTGAGGTACTGGGCTCGCGCAGCACGCAGCTGCGTGGCGCATTCGGTGGCCATGAAGGGCGTGCGCTGCGCCGGGGCGACGTGCTGCGTGCCGCCGGTGCGGGCACTGCGTGCAAGACCGGCTTCGGCCTCGTGCCGCCCGCGCTCGCATTGCCGCTGCAGCGGGGCGGCGTGGCGGCCGTGCGCGTCTTGCCCGCAGCCGAGTACCTGGCGTTCGAGGCGGCGTCGCGTGACGTCTTCTGGGCCGGCGAATGGAAGATCACCTCCCAGAGCGACCGCTACGGCTACCGCCTCGAAGGCGAGGCGCTGCGCCCCATCGCGCCGATGGAGCTGCGCTCGCACGGCATCGTGCCCGGCGTGATCCAGGTGCCGCACAGCGGGCAGCCGATCATCCAGATGCGCGATGCCCAGCCCTCGGGCGGCTACCCCAAGTTCGGCACCGTGATCGAAGCCGACATGTGGCGCCTGGGCCAGGCGCCGATCGGCAGCCGCATCCGCTTCATCGAAACCACCTGGGACGAAGCGCTGGCCGCGCTCGACGAAGTGCGCGCCTGGCTCGACAAGGTGGCGCGCATGGTGGAACTGCATCGCGGTGCGCCTGTGCCTGCTGGGAGGCACTGAGATGACACCTTGCTTTTCTGTTCGTCGCGTTGTTGTGTTTGACGTTCGTTGTTCAGGGCGCGCTCACGCCGACGGGGTACCTTGCTCCGCGAATGTCCCCCGGCGCGGCCTARGGCCGCAKGCCTCCTCCTTTATTTCGCTGCGCAAGGCACCCCATCGGCGTGATCGCTCAGAGCACTGGTTGATCGGCCAGCACAACGGCCGCGCCCCCGTGCACAGGGCACCGGGTGCTCCCCGCAGCGAAATAAAGGAGGAGCGAAGCGGGGGACATTCGCGGAGGGGAGCACCCGGTGTCCTGTGCACACGCCCCGAACAAATGCGCCCCGGGAAAAACTGACATGCAGGACACAGCACTGCGCACCTCACAGCTGGCCGCCTGGCTGGCCGGCACCGACATCGGCCTGCTCGAACTGCGCACGCCGCAAGGCACCCTGCGCCTCGGTCGGCAGGGCGATGACATCGTGGAGTTGCCGGCGGAAGAAGCCGAACCAGAGCCCTTGTCGATCCACGCCCCCTCGGTCGGCGTGTTCCTGCACAGCCATCCGCTGGCCGCCACACCGCTTGCGCGCATCGGCCAGCGCGTGGAAGCCGGCCAGACCGTCGGCCTGCTGAAGATCGGCCCGCTGCTGCTGCCCGTGACCGCGCCGCAGGCCGGCATCGTCGACGGCGTCCACGCAGCCGATGGCCTGGCGGTCGGCTACGGCACGCCGCTGGTCGACCTGAACCCCCTCTGACGAACGAGAGAAGGACTCCCCATGGACATCGACCTCAACGCAGACCTCGGCGAAGGCTTCGGCCCCTGGCGTATGGGCGAGGACGAGGCACTGCTCGACATCGTCTCTTCCGCCAACGTGGCCTGCGGCTTCCATGCGGGCGATCCGGTCATCATGGACCGCACCGTGCGCATGGCGCGTGCGCGCGGCGTCGACGTGGGGGCGCATGTGGGATTTCCCGACCTGCTCGGGTTCGGCCGCCGGCCGATGCAGATCGAGCCGAAGGAACTCGTCGCCTACGTTCTCTACCAGTTGAGCGCACTGGACGGCATGGCGCGCACCGCCGGCCACCGCATGACGCACATGAGCTTTCACGGCGCGCTCGGCAACATGGCCGCAGCCAATGCCGAGTTCGCCGAGCCGCTGGTGCGCGCGGTGGCGGATTTCGATCCGATGCTCATCGTCAGCTCTTCCGCCAGCCGCGCCATCGAGGATGCGGCCGCGCGCTGCGGCCTGCGCGTGCGCACCACCTTCCTGGCCGACCGGGCCTGCGACGACGACGGCCTGCTGGTGCCGCGCAAGCTGCCCGATTCGGTGATCCACGACCGCGACGCGGTGCTGGCGCGCGTGCGGCAGCTGCTCGACGAGGGCACGGTCACCAGCTACAGCGGCAAGAGGATCCCGATGCGCGTGCATTCGATCCTGCTGCACGGCGACACGCCCGGCGCGGTGGAGCTGGCCCGCGCCGTGCGCGGCGTGGTCGAGCAGGCGGGCCGCGTGGTACCCATTTCGAGGCAGTCGGACTAGCGGCTCCGGAGCCCGGACCTGGTGCTTACCCTAGGTCATGCGCACGAACACGGGGCAACATAAGGGCGGCTTATCGCTCCACAGTCAAACCGTCTTGGCGCCGCGAAGGGGCGCTCGATACAGTGAATTCAAAGCAAGGCAAAGCAGTGATCTCCAGTTCCAACGAAAGAAACAAAGATGCCGTTCTCTGACTACAAGACCGCGCTGGTGACGGGGGCCTCCTCGGGCATCGGCGCCGCCGTCGTCGAACGCCTCTGCAAAGAGGGCCTGAAGGTCCACGCGCTGGCGCGCAGCGCCGACAAGCTGGCCGACCTGGCTGCGCGCACCGGCTGCATCCCGCATGCCATCGACGTGAGCGACCTCGCCGGCATCACCCGCCTCACGCAGGAAGTGGAGTTCGACGTGCTGGTCAACAACGCCGGCGTGGACCGCCCCGGCTCCATCCTCAAGGCCGACGCCGAGGGCATCGACCTGCTGGTCGACGTGAACCTGCGCGCCGTGCTGCACCTGTGCCGGCTCGTGGTGCCCGGCATGGCCGCGCGCGACCGGGGCCACGTGGTCAACATCAGCTCCATTGCCGCGGCCTACAACTTCGGCGGCAACAGCACCTACCACGCGACCAAGGCGGCCGTGAGCATGCTGTCGCGCCAGCTGCGCATCGACGTCTTCGGCAAGCGCGTGCGCGTGACGGAGATCTGCCCGGGGCGCGTGGCCACCGACATCTTCGCGCACGTGCACGGCGACTCCGAAGAGACCTACAAGCGCTTCGTCGATGGCTACGAGCTGCCGCAGGCCGAGGACATCGCGAACGCCATCGCCTTCGCGATTGCGGCCCCCATTGCGGTCAACGTGGGCCACATGGAAATCACGCCGACGCTGCAGGTGCCCGGCGGGCTCTCGACCGCGCGGCCGGACGCGCCGCAGGCCTGAGTGGCACCGCGCCCGCAAGCCATGCAAAGGAACAGCGCATGAAGAACTTCGACCTGCTGGCGATCCTGCTGAAGCCGGAGTTCGGTGCAATGCTCTGGCACGGCCTGCAGGAGACGCTGAAGATCGCGGCCGGTTCCTGGCTGCTGGCGATGGCCATGGCGATCGTGCTGCTGATGGTGCGGCTCACGCCGAACCGGTTGGCCGGGCGCGTGGTGGCCGGCTATGTCTCCTACCACCGCAACGTGCCGACGCTGGTGCAGCTCATGCTCTGGTATTTCGGCATCTTCAGCCTGCTGCCCGATGCGCTGCAGGGCTGGCTGTCGGTGCACAACGCCGAGACGATTCTCTCGATCGTCGCGCTCGGCCTCTGCCAGGCCGCCTACTTCAGCGAAGACATGCGCTCGGGCCTGCGCTCGATCCCCGCAGGCCAGGCCGAGGCCGCGCGGGCGCTCGGCCATGGCTACATCGGTTCGATGCGCCACGTGATGCTGCCGCAGGCCATCCGCAACGCGGTGCCGGCCCTGGTGAACCACAGCGTGTCGCTGTTCAAGAACAGCAGCCTGGCCATGGCCATCGGCGTGGCCGAGCTGACCCATGCGGTGAAGGAAATCGAGAGCCAGAGTTTTCGCACCTTCGAGGCCTACAGCATGGCGACGGTGCTGTACCTCGTGTGCTCGCTGCTCATCATGGCGGTGGGCGGCTGGCTGTCGCGGCGCTACCGCATCGTCGGAGCGAGGTAGGAAGCCATGTTCAGCGTCTATGAAATCCTTCGCGACAACTGGCTGCTGCTGCTCATCGGCCAGTATCCCAGCGGGCCGCTCGGCGGCATCGTCGCCACGCTGATCCTGTCGGTGCTGGGCATCGTGCTGGCGTTTCCGCTGTCGGTGCTGCTGGCGCTTGCGCGGCTGTCGCCCTGGCGCCTGCTGCGCTGGCCGGCCACGGTGCTGGTCTACGTGGTGCGCGGCGTGCCGCTCCTGATGGTGATCCTGTGGGTCTACTTCCTGGTGCCGATCCTGATCGGGCGCGATGTGTCGGGTTTCACCACCATGCTGTGCACGCTGGTGATCTACGAGGGCGCCTACCTGTCGGAGGTGGTGCGCGCCGGCATCCAGGCCCTGCCCAAGGGCCAGACCGAGGCGGCGCGTGCGCTCGGCCACAGCCACCTCGGCACGATGTGGTTCGTGATCCTGCCGCAGGCGCTCTACAACATGCTGCCGAGCATGCTGAGCCAGTTCATCTCCACCATCAAGGAGACCACGCTGGGCTACGTGATCAACGTGCAGGAACTGACCTTCGCGGCGAACCAGATCAACAACCAGTTGCTGACCAAGCCGTTCCAGGTGTTCTTCATCCTGGCGATGACGTACTACGTCGTCTGCTTCAGCCTGACCCAGCTGGCGCAGTGGCTGGAGCGGCGCGTGGCCCACAAGCGGCTCGGCGCCGCCTCGGTGAAGACATCCGAAGACGGTGTTTCGCTGCCGCCACCGGTGGTGGCGAATCCGTGAGGCCGCGCACGACGGCCATCGACAAGCGCACAAGGAGACAGAGCCATGAATCCCGTTCCACACCCCGCAGGGGATGACACCATGATCCTGTTCTCCAACATCAACAAGTGGTATGGCGACTACCAGGCGCTCGCCGACGTCAACGCCGAGGTGAAGAAGGGCGAGGTGGTGGTGGTCTGCGGGCCTTCGGGCTCCGGCAAGTCCACGCTGATCCGCACCGTCAACCGGCTCGAGGAGGTGAAGTCGGGGCAGCTGCTGTTCGACGGCCACGACATCCACGCGCCCATGAGCAGCGGGGCGCTCAACAAGCTGCGCAGCCGCATCGGCTTCGTGTTCCAGAGCTTCAACCTGTTCCCGCATCTCTCGGTGCTGGAGAACATCATGCTGTCGCCGATGCGGGTGCTGGGCGTGAAGCGGTCCGAGGCGAAGGCGAGGGYGGCGCAACTGCTCGACCGTGTGGGCCTGTCGAACAAGGCCGGTGCGTACCCCGCCCAGCTCTCGGGCGGGCAGCAACAGCGCGTGGCCATTGCCCGCGCACTCGCCATGGAGCCGCCTGCGATGCTGTTCGACGAGCCCACCAGTGCGCTCGACCCCGAGATGGTGGGCGAGGTGCTGTCGGTGATGCGCAGCCTCGCCAACGACGGCATGACCATGATGTGCGTCACGCACGAGATGAACTTCGCCCGCGAGGTGGCCGACCGCGTCTGGTTCATGGACGCGGGCCGCATCCTCGAGAAGGCCGACCCCGAGACTTTCTTCAAGAGCCCGCAGCATCCGCGCGCGCAGCGCTTCCTGTCGGATCTGCGCGCGCACTGATCTTCGTTTTTTCATCCCCCTCGAATTTCTTCAGGAGTCCAGCATGTCGAACAGAACCGCTTTCCGTCTTGCCGCCATCGGCGCCTGCCTTGGCGCCGTGCCTTTCCTGGCCCACGCCGACCAGTGGAGCGACATCAGCCAGCGCAAGGAACTGCGCTGCGGCACCTTCGCCGACGTGCCGCCGTTCGCGGCCCCCGATCCGAAGACGCGCGAGATGGTGGGCCACGACGTCGACCTGTGCAACGCGCTCGCGAAGGAGCTCGGCCTGACAGCCAAGGTCACGCCGCTGTCGGTGGAGGCGCGCGTGCCCGAGGTCAAGCTCGGCCGTGTCGACGTGACCGTCGCCAACCTGGCCTACACCAAGAGCCGCGGCGAGCAGATCCAGTTCAGCGACCCGTACTACGTGGCCAAGGAAATGCTGGCGGTGAAGGCTTCCGACCCGGGCACCAGCAAGGCCGACTTCAAGGGCAAGCGCCTGAGCTCGACCAAGGGCTCGACCTCGGAACTGTCGATCAAGATGAACGGCTCGGAGCCGGTGACCTTCCAGGACACGGGATCGGCCTTCATGGCGGTGCAGCAGAGCAAGTCGGTCGGCATGGTCGCGAACACGATGACCATCACCAAGCTGGTCAACCAGTCGAAGGCCGAAGGCGTGGCGCTGAAGATGATCAAGGAGCCGATGGTGCTGCAGCCCATCGGCGTCGGCATGAAGAAGGACGAGCCCGCGCTGCTGGCCAAGGTGAACGGTGCGCTCTACGCGCTGGAGAAGTCGGGCGAGCTCGACAGGATCTGGGCGAAGTGGCTCGGGCCGAACACCGAGTACAAGATGACGCGTGAAGAAAAGGTCACGCCGCTGGCCGATCTCAAGTTCGAGCTTCTGCCCTGATCATTCGGGGTGCGTGCACAGGACACCGGGTGCTCCCCTCCGCGAATGTCCCCCGCTTCGCTCCTCCTTTATTTCGCTGCGGGGAGCACCCGGTGCCCTGTGCAC
>NZ_JBFUHN010000048.1:0-56164 GCF_056402375.1 Variovorax sp. P4_B10
GCTCTTGCCCTTGCCGTCGCCGGTGTTGACGATGACGATGCCGCGGCGCTCGCCCTCGGGCTTTTCGTAGGGCTTTTCGCTGGGAGGGGTTTCTATTTGCATGGGGTCTCCAATTTCGGGGGATTTTGTTCGGGGCGCGTGCACAGGACACCGGGTACTCCCCTCCGCGAATGTCCCCCGCTTCGCTCCTCCTTTATTTCGCTGCGGGGAGCACCCGGTGCCCTGTGCACGAGGGCACGCTGCTGGTTTGCGGCCGATCAACCAGTGCTCTGAGCGATCACGCCGATGGTGTGCTCTGCGCAGCGAAATAAAGGAGGAGGCCTGCGGCCCTAGGCCGCGCCGGGGGACATTCGCGGAGCAGAGCACACCGTCGGCGTGAGCGCGCCCTGAACAGCGCACATCAAACACAACGCGACGAATAGAAAAGCAGGGCTTCATATGCAAGCCTGACAAACCTCGTAAGTCATAGCGGCAATGCAATCCACTGCTCTGCCACCCGATGCACCCGGATGCGGTGGTCGAACACCTGCTCCAGCGCCGCATGGGTGACGGGGTCGTCGCAGCCGCCATGGTGCACCACGCGGCCCTTGTCCATCACCACCATCTCGTCGGCGGCCAGCGCCATCGGGAGTTCGTGCAGCACGCTGACCACGGTGCGGCCCTGGGCCACGAGGGCGCGTGCGGTCTGCATCCAGTCGGCCTGGTGCGGCGGGTCGAGGTTGGCGAGCGGCTCGTCCATCAGCAGCACCTCGGCTTCGACCGCGAGCGCGCGGCCCRGCAGCACGCGCTGGCGTTCGCCGCCCGAGAGCTGGCCCAGCGGGCGGTCGCGCCAGTCCCAGGCCTGGGTGCTGCGCAGTGCGCGCTCCACGGCTTCGCGATCGGCCGCGCTCGGGGCGGCCAGCCAGCGCTGGTGCGGCAGGCGGCCGAGCATGGCGACGTCGTAGACCATCAGGTCGTCGGCGCTGGCCTCGCCCGTGCCGCTCTGGCCGAGCCACGAGAGGCGCTGGGCGCGGATGCGGGCCGGGATCTTTCCCTGCGCCTCGCCGAGCAGCCGCACCTCGCCGCGGTGCGCGAGCAGGCCAGCGAGCGCCTTGAGCAGCGTCGACTTGCCCGCGCCGTTTGGCCCGACGATGCTGGTCCAGCGGGCGGACGACAGCTTCAGGTCGATGCCGTGCAGCACCTCGGTCATGCCGAGCGTGGCGCTCACGCGGTGCGCTTCGAGCGCGGGAACGGCGTTGTTGTTGTTGTTGTTGTCGCTCATGCCACGCCGCTCCGCGCGCTGCGCCGATGCATCAGCCACAGCAGGTAGCTGCCGCCGAGCACTGCGGTGAGCACGCCCACCGGCAGCTCCTGCGGCGCAATCAGCCAGCGCGCCAGCAGGTCGGCCGCCATCAGCAGGAGGCCGCCCATCAGCGCCGACAGCAGGATCAGCCGCGCGTGCGTGGTCTTGACGACCGAGCGCACGAGGTGCGGCGCCGCCAGGCCGACGAAGGCAATGAGGCCGGTCTGTGCCACGGCCGCGCCGGTGGCCAGTGCAAGCACCACCACCAGGGCGGCGCGCATGGCGCCCAACGGCAGGCCCAGGCTGCGGGCCGTCGCCTCGCCGAGCGCGAGGCCGTCGAGCACCGGTGCCAGCGCCCATGCCGACAGCAGGCAGACGGCGCACACGGCCGCCATCACGACGCAGGCGCTCCAGCCGACAAGGCCGGTGCTGCCGAGGATGAAGCCCTGGATGGCCTGCAGGATGTCGGCCGAGGCGATGGTGATCAGGTCTTTCGCGGCGCCAAGCACCACGCCGACGATCACGCCCGCGAGCAGGAGGCGCAGCGTCTGCTGCACCCCACGCGCCAGCGTCAGCGTGAGCAGCACCGCGAGCACCGCACCGATGAAGGCCGCGCCCGTGAGCCCGATGCGCATCACCCACTGCGTGCTGGCCACCGAGCCGCCGAACAGCATCAGCGCCACCGCCACGCCCAGCGATGCACCCGAGGCGCTGCCCAGCAGATAAGGGTCGGCCAGCGGATTGCGGAACAGCCCCTGCGCCACCGCCCCGCCAAGCCCGAGCAGCGCGCCCGCGAGCCAGGCGCCGAGCGTGCGCGGCAGCCGGATGTCCCAGACGATCTGCAGCGCCACCGGGTCGTGCCGCGCGGCCAGCAGGCTCTCGAAGCCGGTGCTGCCGATGCCGAGGCCGAACACGAGCAGCGCGGCGCCCAGCACCAGCAGGGCCGCGCCGAGCAGGACGACGCGGCGCAGGTGGACCGTGTGCATGCGGGCGGCGTTCACTGGCCCTTGTCCGTCAGGCACTGCGCCATCAGGCGCGCGGCTTCGTCCATGCGCGGACCGGGCCGAACCAGCACGTCGGACTGCAGGGCGTCGAAGCGGCAGACGCGGCCCTCGCGCACCGCGCGGATGCCGCCCCAGCCGGGGCGCTGTTCCAACCCTTGCGCGCTGCGCACGCTGACCATGATCAGGTCGGGGTTCGCGCGCACCACGTACTCCGGGTTGAGCCTGGGAAACGGCCCGAGCCTGGCCGGCACGATGTTCTTCATGCCGAGGCGCGCGAGCGTTTCACCGATGAACGACGACTCGCCGGCCGCATAGGGTGTGCTGTTGATCTCGAAGTACACGCGCTTTCCCTTTGCGCGCGCCGGCACCGACTGCGCCGCGGCCGAGACGCTGGCATCGATCACGCGCCAAACGCGCGGCGCTTCTTGCGTGCCGAGCACCTGGTCGAGTTTGCCGAGCACGCGCTGCACGTCGGCATGGCTCTTGGGTTCGAGCACCAGCACCTTGAGGCCCAGTGCTTCGAGCCGCTGCGTCACGCGCGACGACTTGGCGAGCAGCACCGCGTCGGGCTTGAGCGCGACGATGGCTTCCACATTGGGGTCGAGCCCGCCGCCCAGCTGCGGCAAGGCGCGCACGATGGCTGGCGAGTTGGAATAGTTGTCGACACCCACCAGCCGTTCGCAGGCACCGAGCGCGCAGACGGATTCGGTCAGCGAGGGCAGCAGCGTGACGATGCGCTGCGGCGGCTGCGGCAGGCTCACGGTCACACCACGCTCGTCGACCACGTCGAGGGCGTGCGCAGCCCATGCGAAGCCGGTCAGGCCGATGGCGGCCAGCAGGGATGGAATCCAGCGCTTCTTCATCCGGCGGGTGCTTTCAGGCTCAGCGGCAGGCCGGCCACCATGAGCGTCACGCGGCCGCAGGCGGCGGCCACGTCCTGGTTCAACCGACCCAGTGCATCGACGAAGGCGCGCGTCTCGCGGCCGAGCGGAATCACGCCGAGGCCGATTTCGTTGCCGACCAGCACCACCGGCCCCCTCGCCTCGCGCAATGCGATCAGCAGCATGGTGGCATGCGCCGATGGCGTGCGCGTCACGGGCCGTGCAACCTCCGAACGCACCGGCATCAGCAGGTTGGTGAGCCAGAGCGTGAGGCAGTCGATCACCACCAGCGTGTCGGGCGCGCTCTGCGTGACGACGGCGCGCGCGAGCTCGATCGGCTCCTCGATGGTCCGCATGCCGGGCACGCGCTGGGCGCGGTCGGCCTGGTGGCGCACGATGCGCTCCTGCATCTCGTCGTCATAAGCCTGGGCCGTGGCGATCAGCACGGCGCGGTGCGTACCGGGCGCGGCCGCCAGCCAGTCGATGGCGCGCTGCTCGGCGCGGCGCGACTTGCCGCTCTTCTGGCCACCGAGGATGAGTTCGTGCTCAACGGTCATCGTCAAACTCCTTTGCTGCGTCGTTGCCCAGTTCGATCGGCATGGCGCCGAAAAGCCGCGCCGTCGCTTCCGGGCTGGAGGCGAACCAGGCATGGAAATAGCTGGCGCGCACCGGGCCATGCACGTAGAAGGCCTCGCCGCCGCGCGCGCCGATGGCCTGCGCGGCGTCAGGGCGGCCGGTGTGGGCCGCGGGCACGAGCGGCGTCTCGCAGCTCGAATAGTGAAAGGTGTGGCCGCGCAAGGCATGGCGTCCCAGCTGGAGCTGTTGCGGCCCGAGGCCGGCCAGGCGCTTCTGCATCGTCACGCGGCCCGGGAGCAGGCCCCAGAGGCGATGCACGCCCTGCTGTTCCGTGTCGCCGTTCGTGGCCAGTTCGTCGAACAAGGCCATCATGCCGCCGCATTCGGCCCAGACGGGCTTGCCTGCGGCGACATGCGCGGCCAGCGAGGCGCGCATCGGCTCGCTGGCCGACAGGGTTTCGGCATGCAGCTCGGGGTAGCCGCCCGGGAGCCAGACCGCATCGCAGGCCGGCAAGGCATCGCCCGCCAGCGGCGAGAAGAACGCAAGCTGCGCACCGAGTGCCGAGAGCACATCGAGGTTGGCGGGATAGATGAAGGAGAAAGCCGCATCGCGCGCAATGGCGACGGTGCGGCCTGCCAGCAGCAGCGGTGCGGGTGCTTCCTCTGCGGTGACGGCTTCGAAGCGCACCTGCGGCAGCTGCAGGATCGGCAGCTGGCCCAGCGGTGTCGCGGCCAGCACATCGGCCGCCGCATCGAGCCGCACCATCGCGTCGTCGAGTTCACCGGCGCCGACGAGGCCCAGGTGCCGCTCGGGCAACGCGAACCCCGGATCGCGCGGCAAGGCGCCCAGCCATTGCGAGGGCTCGCGCAGCGCGTCCTTCAGCATGCCCGCATGGCGCTCGCTGGCCACCCGGTTGGCGAGCACGCCGGCCCACGGCAGGCCGGGCCGGAAGTTCTGCAGGCCATAGGCCAGCGCCCCGAAGGTGCCGGCCATCGCCTGCGCATCGATCACCGCCAGCACCGGCAGGCCGAAGCGCTCGGCCAGGTCCGCCGCGCTCGGCGTGCCGTCGAACAGGCCCATCACGCCTTCGACGATCACCAGATCAGCCTCGGCCGCCGCGGCCCGCAGGCGCGCCTTGCAATCGGCCTCGCCCGTCATCCAGAGATCGAGCGAATGCACCGGCGCGCCGGTGGCCAGCGCGAGCCAATGCGGATCGAGAAAATCGGGCCCGCACTTGAAGGCCCGCACCCGCCGGCCCTGGCGCGCATGCAGCCGCGCCAGCGCGGCCGCGACCGTGGTCTTGCCCTGCCCGGAGGCCGGCGCGGCGATCAGCACCGCGGCACAGGTGGCGGCAGTGTCGCGTCGTGATGAAAGGCTGTTTACTGCGGTGTCCACTTGAGTCCGAGGTACGCGGTGCGGCCCCCGTTGGCGTAGAGCCGCGCGTACTGGTAGTCCTTGTTGCCCACATTGTCGACGCGGGCCACGAGATTGATGTCGCGCGTGATCTGCGTGCTGGCCGACAGGTTCAGCACGGTGTAGCCGCCGAGCTTGACGGTGTTGGCCGCGTCGTCGTAGCGCTTGCTCGAGGTCTGCACCTCGGCGCCCAGCGTCCAGTTGGCGACACGCCAGTCGGCGCCGAAGGTGGCGTGGCGCTGCGCGCGGCGGGCCAGCAGGTGGTCGGTGGCGAGATCGCGCGGGTCCTGGTAGTCGAGCGATGTGCGCAAGGTGACATCGCCGAAGCGGTGGCCGGCCGAGAGCGTCACGCCCTGGTAGCGGGCGCGGGCCGTGCTGGAGTAGCAGCCGAACGACGACGCGCAGCCCTTGAGGGTGCCGTCGAACACGATCAGGTTCTGCACGCGGCTGCGGTAGACGACGATGCCCGCGTGCGTGGCGCCCTGCGAATACTGCAGGCCCAGCTCGACATTGCGGCTCGATTCGGGCTTCAAGCTCGCGAGACCGTATTCGCTGAAGCGCTGGTACAGCGTGGGCACGCGGAAGGCCGTGCCGGCCGATGCGGTGAAGCGCAGCGAGGGCGTGATGGCAAAGCCGTAGGCCGCGCTGCCGGTGGTCTTGCCGCCGAACTCGCTGTCCCTGTCGCGGCGCACATGCAGCTGCAGCGAATGCGGGCCCTGCACGTAGCCGTAGCCGAGCGCAATGGCGTTCTGCGAGCGGTCGCGCGAGAAGAGCTTGGCGGAGGTGGTGGGTGCGTTTTCAAGTGCGTCTTCGCGCCGCTCCAGCGCGGCGGTCACCAGGTGCGGGCCGAAGCGGAATTCGTTCTGGAACAGGTAGCCGCGCAGGTTGGTTTCGGTGCGGTAGAACGAAGGCTGCGTCTTGTAGACCGATTGCGAGTCGCTCACTTGCACGCGGGTGCTGTAGATGTCGTTCCACTTGGCCGACCATGTGAGGCCGGCGGTGCGCAGGGTGTTGTTCGCGATGTCGTTCCTGAACAGGATGGGCGGCTTGGTCCTGAAGCCGACCGTGGCGTCGTAGCCTGCCTCGATGTCGCTCTGGAGCAGCGTGGCATCGAGGCGCTGGTCCGGCGTGATCTGGAAGCCCAGCCTCAGGTTGCCCGAGGTGCTGCGGTAGCCGTCGCGGTCGGGGCTGGTGAAGCCGTCCTTCGAGGGCGTGCGCTTGTTCGCGGGCTGCACGTTGAAGCCCTTGCTTTCCTCGTGCGCGACGCCGAACGAATAATCGAACAGGCCGGACTTGCCGCTGACGCCGCCTTCGATCTTGCGAAGCCCGCGGCTGCCGAAGCCGATGCCTGCATAAGGCGCCACGCCCTCTTCGCCACGCTTGGTGAAGAGCTGGATCACGCCGCCGATGGCATCGGAGCCGTACACCGCGGCGGCCGGGCCGCGCAGCACTTCGATGCGATCGATCTGCGACAGCGGAATGCCTTCCCAGCCGGCACCGCCGGTCGACTGCGAGTCGATGCGCACGCCGTCGAGGTAGACCGCGGTGAAGCGCGTTTCCGCGCCGCGGATGAACAGGCTGGTGGCGTTGCCGACGCCGCCGCTGCGGCTGATCTCGATGCCCGGCAGGCGCGCCAGCACGTCGGCCACGCCGGTGGCGCCGCTGCGCTCGATGGTCTGGCGGTCGATGATGGACACGTCGCCCACCAGGTCGGACAGGGCTTGTGGGGTGCGGTTGGCCGTCACCACCGTTGCGGGCAGCGCCGCCGCTTCCTGCGCATGCGCCAGCGTGGGCAGTTGGATCAATGCAAGGCCGCCGAAGGCCGAAGCCAGCGCGAGCGGCAGGCAGGCGAGACGGCTGCGGCGCGCAGGGGCGCGGCCGCGGGAAAAGGAAACGCAGGAAATCATGGATGAGCCGAACGAACGTCAATGCCCCTTGCCGGCCTCCCCGCCAGCATCTGGGCGCAATGACCGCCCCAGGCAAGAACCGATTCGTTCGTTCGTGCATGCGGCAGCCGCCTTGTTGGCCGGTATCCGGGCTGGCAGCGCGCCCCTGCCGCCTTCCCAGGCACCTGTTTCAGGGCGCCCAGTGGCTGGATGGAGAGGGGTGACGCCTTGCGGCGTCGTCTGCTTGACCGTTGCGGGGGCAGCGCAGGCGGCTTCGGCCTTGTTCCGAATCCCGTCTTCCGGGTTCGGGGGGCGTCCACTCCTGCTTCCCGTTGAACTGCGCCGTGTGAACCACGACGCGAGCACCAACGGGCGGGATTTTAGGCCCTGATGCAACCTCGCTAAGCCGAAAGTTGTGGCCGCCGCGCTACTTGGCGGGTCACTTGGCGGGGCGGACCGCCATCACCTCGATCTCGACCAGGTAGGCCGGATTGGCGAGCGCCGCCACCTGCATCGCCGAGCGCACCGGCAGCTTCGGCTGCGCGGTGGTGCCGAAGAACTGGGTGTAGCCCTCCATGAAGCCGGCGAAGTCCATCTTGTTGTCCTTGGCCGGATCGCCCACCAGGAACACCTGCATCTTCACCACGTCGCCCATCGTCAGGCCCAGGCCGGTGAGGCTTTTCTCGATGGCCTTGAGCACGCCGACGGTCTGTCCCTTGGTGTCGCCGCCATAGGCTGCGGCCGTGTTCTTGGGCGCGGTCGCGTCCTGCAGCGGCGGCACCTGGCCCGAGAGGTACACGTTGGTGAACGAAGACGGAATCTCCACCGCCGCCGAGATCGGGAAGGTGGAGTTCGGAATGCGGTGGCGAATGATTTCATCGGCTGCATTGGCAGCACCGGTGCCGGCTGCGAACAGTGCGGCGACGAGGGCCAGCTTCTTCGTGAGGGAGGTCATGGTCATGGGTGTTGTCTCGGTACAGGGAGGGATGAAGGATCTACCGGATCGCGCAGAGAGGTCAAGGCCGCAGCTTCTTGACGCTTTCCGCGGGAATGGCATCGGGGTACTGGTTGCCGAAATGGGTGCGCGCATAGCCGACCACCGCGGCGATCTGCTCGTCGCTCATCATCTTGCCGAAGGCGGGCATGCCCTTCTGGCCGTTGAGCACCACATAGAGTGCGTACTCCGGGCTCGCGAGCCTCGGGTTCGATGCGAGCGCAGGATAGGCGCCGGCCCCCTTCGCGCCCTGCCCCTGCGCCATGTGGCAGCCCTGGCAGGTGGCACGGTAGATCGATTCGCCCGAGCTCTCCTGGAACCTGGGGCCGACGGAAAACACGGGCTCGGGCGATGGCGACTGCGCGAACGCGTGCCCGCCCATCGAGGCCAGCGCACCGAGCGAAAGGCCGAGCAGTGCGTGCTTGATGAAGGTCGTGATGCTGTTGTTCATGGTGGGTATGTCCTTCGCTCGGCTCTCAGGCGACGGCGCGGGCGTGCAGCCGCTGGATGGCGTCGAGCGACGAGAGCAAGGCGCCCTCCTGCCAGGCCGGAATGTAGGAAGCGTGTTCGCCGGCCAGCGCAATGCGGCCGTCGACCTGGCACAGGTTCTTGTAGTGCTTCTGGCGTGTGTCGTCGGTCCATATGCCATAGCAGCCGTGCGAGCCCGGCACGCGGTGCCAGCCCACGGAGATGCCGTTGTCGAACTCGCTCGCGTACTGCGGGTGCAGCTGCGTGCCGAACTCGACCGCGCGGCGCACGCGCTCTTCGGGCGCCATGGCGGTGAATTCGTAGGAGTTGGGGCCGTCGAACACATAGGCGCCGAGCACCACCGACTTGCCCTTGGCGCCATAGCGCGTCGAGGGGTACGAGATGCGCGAGATCGGCAGGTCGGTGTAGCTGATGCCGCCGTAGATGTGCTCGTCCTCTTCCCAGAAGCGGYGCTTGAACTGCAGGCCCACCTTGACCGATGCGCCATAAGGCACCGCATTGATGGCCTCCTGCATCGCCGAGCCGACCTGGATGTCGATCTGGCTCAGCACCGACAGCGGGATCGTGCACAGGCACCAGTCGGCCTTGGCCTGCGTGACCGCGCCGCCCTTGGCCTCGTCGGTGTAGGTGACGGTGACGCCGCGGTCGTTCTGCTCGATCTTCGTGACCTTGGCGCCGTAGCGGATCAGGCTGCCGACTTCTTTCGCGAAAGCCTTGGCGATCATGTCCATGCCGCCCACGGGCTGGAAGATCGCACTCTGGAATTCGTAGTCCTGCCCGCTCGCGATGTAGCGCCAAAGGTTCGATTGCAGCAGCTCGCTCATGTCGAGCGGCTTCGATGGCCTGGCCAGCGGCATCAGGCCGCCGCCTGCGTCCACCTCGTAGCCGCGGCGATCGCTGCTGACCGTGCCCTCGCGATAACGGAACTGCGTATCGAGCGCGCCCCAGCGGCGCAGGCCTTCGAGCAGCTTCTCCTTGTCTTCCTTGGTCAGCGCGGCATCGAGGTTGCCCTGCGTCGCGGCCTTGCCGAGCAGCTCGGCCACATAGCCCTGGTAGTCGGCCTGCACGTGGCGATAGCGCTGCGGCTTGCCGCCATAGGCCTTGCTCGAATGCACGAGCGCGTTGTAGTTGACCTGGATGAAAGGCTCGAGCGCAACGCCCAGGCGCTTGCAGTAGCCGAGCACCGCGTGGTGATGAAAAGGTATGCGCCACGGGCCCGGATTGAAGTACTCGCCCTTGGCAAAGCCGCATTGCTGCACGGCGCCGCCGAGCTCGGTGAAGGTGTCGCCACCGCGCAGCGTCCAGCAGCGGCCGCCCGCACGATGGCTGAACTCGAGGACCTTGACCGAGTAGCCCGCGTTGCGCAGCTCGAGCGCGGCGGCCATGCCGGCCAGGCCCGCACCAAGAATCAGCACCGAGGCGCCCTTCTTTGCGCCATCGAGTTTCGGAGGGCCGTTGTAGTTGGACTCGGCTGCGAAGCCCAGCGAAGTCATCGCCTGGTACATCGCACCGCCTCCTGCCGTCTTGCCGATGAGCGTGAGCAGATCACGCCGACTGAATAAAGTGTTGTTCTTCGTGGTCATGGGCTGGCTGTAAATGTTTGAAAGGCCGCTGCGAAGGCAGCAGAATCCATGCCAGACAAAGCACCGCGCGCACCGTCGGCGGGACCTTTTTGCCCGGATTCCCGGGAAACTACAATCGCCAACCATGCCCGCCTCCAGCCCCATCGATCAGATCGCCGAGCGTGTGGAACGCTTGCTCGTGCGTCACGAAGAGGTACAGCGCACCAATGCGCTGCTACAGGAACAGGTCGATGCGCTCACGCGCGAACGCGACGGGCTGAAGTCGCGGCTCGCCGCGGCACGCACGCGCCTCGACGCCTTGCTCGAGCGGCTGCCGGCTGAACCACCTCCCGAAGATTCCACCGCATGAAGCAGATAGAAGTACAGATCATGGGCCAGAGCTATCTGCTCGGCTGCCCCGATGGCGGTGAGCCGCAGTTGCGCGATGCCGTCGAACGCGTGGATGCCGCCATGTGCAAGATCCGCGATGCGGGCAAGGTCAAGGCGCGCGATCGCATCGCGGTGCTGGCTTCGCTGAACCTGGCGTTCGACCTCGCAGCGCAGCAGGCGGCTGCAGCAGCGGCCCCTGCCGCAGCACCCGCAACCACCACGGCTGCGGAGCCTGGCGAAGCCGATCCGAAGGCCGCCCAACTGATTCAAAAGCTCGATCAGGCACTGGCCGGCGATGATCATTTGCTCTGAATGAGCCCCGCGGACCCGGACGGAGCGTAAAATCCGAACTGTCTGCGGTGCGCGTCGGGCTTAATATTTCCTTGTTCCAATGCTCTCCGGAGCCGGGCTTGGTACATTGCTTGACGGGCGTGATCATCTCGCGTCAGATGAACCCGAAGTCTTGCTGCCCTCGCCCACCTGAACCCTGGTTCAGGATGCGGGTTCGGCGCCCACTTGCAGACACCTTTTCCATCGGCACGGCCCCCAGCACACCCTGCTCGGGGCCGTTGCTTTGTCCGAAGACCCCGCAGCGTGACCGATCTCCTCGACCCCCTCCTGATCCTCGAACTGGCCACGCTCGGCCTGGGCACCGGCTTCCTCGCAGGCCTGCTCGGCATCGGCGGCGGCATGCTGATGGTGCCGTTCATCACGATCATCATGGGCCACCGCGGCGTGTCGTCGGACCTGGCGGTGAAGATGGCCATCGCCACCTCGATGGCCACGATCATCTTCACCTCGGTGTCGAGCGTGCGCGCGCACCACAAGCGCGGCGCGGTGCGCTGGGACATCGTGCGGCGCCTTGCGCCCGGCATCGTCATCGGCAGCCTGGCGGGCAGCCTGGGCGTCTTCGCATTGCTCAAGGGCACGGCGCTCGCCATCTTCTTCGCGCTGTTCGTGGGCTTCTCGGCCACGCAGATGTTCCTCGACAAGAAACCCAAGCCCACGCGGCAGATGCCGGGCACCGGCGGCCAGCTCGCGGGCGGCGGCGCGATCGGCTTCATCTCGGGCCTGGTGGGCGCGGGCGGCGGCTTCATCAGCGTGCCCTTCATGACCTGGTGCAACGTGTCGATCCACAACGCGGTGGCAACAAGCGCGGCGCTGGGCTTCCCGATCGCGGTGGCCAATGTGCTCGGCTATGCCATCAGCGGCCAGTCGGTGCAGGGCCTGCCGGACGGCTCCTTCGGCTACATCTGGCTGCCCGCGCTGGTGGTGATTGCCTTGTGCAGCGTGTTCACCGCGCCGCTGGGCGCGAAGGCCGCGCACAGCCTGCCGGTGAAGAAGCTCAAGCGCGTGTTCGCGAGCATCCTGTACCTGCTCGCGGCCTACATGCTCTGGAAGGGCTTGAAGGGCTGACCCCATCACCCCGGCTTCGGCAAAGCCGGCTCCGCGGTGTTCCACGCGAGGATGCACGAGCAATAGCCCTTCGGCTCTGGGGTGAGACCCGTTGCGACGGACGGGTCGGGGCCGTATAACGGTTTTCATGAAAATCCTCATCGCCGTCGACGGAAGCGCCTACACGCAAAAGGCCCTCAACTACCTGATCGCCAACCGCGCCATGTTCGTGGACGGGCATGAACTGGTGGTGGTGCACGTGTGCACCGGCGTCTCCGGCCATGTGGCCCGGCACCTCAGCAAGGAGGTGGTGACCGACTACTACGCCGAGGAAAACGCCAAGGTGCTCGAACCCGTGAAGGCCTTCTTCGCCGAGAAGGGCGTGAGCAACTTCAAGGCCGATGCGCGCCATGGCCACGCGGCCGAGGAAATCCTCAAGTCGGCCACGGCAGTGCACGCCGAGCTGATCGTGCTCGGCACCCACGGCCACGGCATCTTCGGACGTGCGTTGATGGGCTCGGTCGCCACCAAGGTGGTGGCCGAAACCGATATCTCGGTGCTGCTGGTTCAGTAGCAGGCGCTATTGCACGCGCTGCTGCCGCCACTCGCGCGGCGAGCAGCCGAAGCGCTCGCGGAACGCGCGGCTGAAATGGGCCGCATCGTTGAAGYCGCGCCCATACGYGATCTCCCCCACCGGCCGGCCCGCGAGACGCGGCTCCAGCAGGTCGCGGCTGCAGGCCTCGAGCCGGCGCTCCCAGATGTACTGCGAGGGTGTCAGCGGCTCGCTCTTGAAGACGCGGTGGATGTGGCTCGCCGACACCCCCAGTTCCGCCGCGAGACTGCCTACCGACAACGACGGATCGGCCAGCTGCTCGTCGATGCGCCGCTTCACGCGCGCGAGGTGGTAGGCCGTGAGGTTGCTGAGCGACGGTGCGCGCGCTGCGGGCAGGGTCTGCAGGCCGGCCACCAGGATGCTCTGCACACCGTTGGCCACCGCCAGGGCCGACGCGGGCTGCAGCGTGTCGATGTCTTCGCGCAGCGTACGGATCATGCCGAGCAGCAGGTGGCCCGCGCCTTCCCTGCCCGACACGGTGGTGGCTGTCAGCGCCTCGGTGTCGCGCAGCTCGCTGCGCAGGCGCTCGCCGGGCAGCTTGAGCACGATCTGCTCGAAGGTATCGTCGAACAGCAGCTGGTAGGGCCGCGTGCTGTCGTACAGCGCGAAGTCGCCGGCCGACAGCACGGCGTCTCGCCCGTCCTGCCGCACCACCCCATGTCCCTGGGCCTGGATGCTCACGAGGAAGCAGTCATCGCTCGAACGCGAGATATGACCGCTCGTGCGCATGACCTTCTGCGGCCCTGACCTGACCACCGACACGTCAAGGCTGGGCAGCGAGTGCTGGCGGATGCTGCCCTCGAAGCTGCCCGTATCGGCTTCGCGCACCGGGTCGCACCCGAGCTGCACGTAGACGTTGCAGATCATGTCGGTCCAGTAGGCAAGCCGCTGGTTTCGCGCCACGGCATCCGTGCTGAGCAACTGGTTCATGGAGTTTCCCGGAAAGCGCATGCAACGCTGGAACAAGAACGCCGCAAGTTCGGGTCAAGGCGTTCCGCGGCGGCGAATTTACGCTTCAAGCAACCCGCATGCCACAGCGCAAACCCGGTGCGCAAGTGTGCGAAGTTGTTTCATCCACCGTTCCTGGAGGCCCACCATGCCCACCACCGCTCACCCCAAGCTCCGCGTCGCCGCCGTGCAGGCCGCGCCCGTGTTCCTCGACCTCGCCGGCACCATCGACAAGACCATCGACCTCATGGCCCAGGCGGCCGGCCAGGGCGTGAAGCTGATCGCCTTTCCCGAAACCTGGGTGCCCGGCTACCCCTGGTGGATCTGGCTCGATTCGCCCGCCTGGGGCATGCAGTTCGTGCAGCGCTACCACGACAACGCGCTGGTCGTCGGCTCGGCCGAGTTCGACCGCATCAGGGACGCTGCGCGCAAGCACGGGATCTGGGTCTCGCTCGGCTACAGCGAAAAGGCCGCGGGCAGCCTCTACATCGCGCAGGCGCTGATCGACGACCAGGGCAACACCGTGCAGACGCGCCGCAAGCTCAAGCCCACGCATGTGGAGCGCACCGTGTTCGGCGAAGGCGACGGCTCCGACCTCGCCGTGGTCGAGACGCCCCTGGGCAACATCGGATCGCTCTCGTGCTGGGAGCACCTGCAGCCGCTCAGCAAGTACGCGATGTATTCGCAGAACGAGCAGATCCATTGCGGCGCGTGGCCCAGCTTCTCGCTCTACCGCGGCGCGGCCTACGCGCTCGGCCCCGAGGTGAACAACGCCGCGAGCCAGATCTACGCGGCGGAGGGACAGTGCTTCGTGGTCGCGCCGTGCGCCACCGTGTCCCAGGCGATGAGCGACCTGCTGTGCACCGATCCGGCCAAGCAGCAGATGCTGCGCACCGGCGGCGGCTATGCGCGCATCTACGCGCCCGACGGCTCGCCGCTCGGCACGCCGCTGGCCGAAGACCAGGAAGGGCTGGTGATCGCCGACATCGACCTCGGCATGATCTCGCTCGCCAAGGCGGCGGCCGATCCGAGCGGCCACTACGCGCGGCCCGACGTCACGCAACTGCTGCTGAACAAGACGCGCCGCGAGCCCGTGGTGGTGGTGCAGCGCGCGCCCGAGCCCGAGAGCAGCGTGCCGGAAGCGATCGCCGCCAACACCGAGCCGCGCCTGCCGGTCGCGGCCTGAGCGCACGGAGCCGCGCCATGGAATCCGCCATTGCCGAGCATCTGAAATGCCCCCGCACCCGGCACCGCCGCGTCGAGGACGACTACACGCCGCCCTACCCCGTCTGGTCGGCCCGCGCGCCGGCCTCGGTGAAGCAGGTGGCGATGGGCTATTTCGGCGTGCAGTCGCGCGGGGCCGGGATGCAGGGCCGCGCCTGCGCCGCCCTGATGAAGATCGCGCGCGACTTCGCGCTGCCCGATGGTCCGGGCCACCACGACCTCGCACACTTCGTCGACGCCGATGGCTGCGACAACATGATCGCCATCGCGTACTGGAGCGATGCGGCCGCCTACGCGCGTTGGTGCGCAACACCCGCCATCGACGCATGGTGGCGCTCCGAAGAGCGGCTGGCGGAAGGCCTCGGCTACTTCCGCGAGATCGCATCGCCGCGCGTCGAGCACTTCGAGACCATGTTCAACACGCCGGACCGCTTCGAGGGCGTGGGCGTCGTCATGGGCGAAGTCAGCGGCGAGCTGCAGGAGCATGGCTACTGGGGTTCGATGCGCGACCGCATCCCGCTCTCGCAGACCGACGCGATGGCGCCCTCGGGCACACGCGCCGTGATCGCGGGCACGCCGGCACTGGGCCAGCGCGTGCGCATCGCGGGCCACGAGAACATCGCGATGATCCGCTCCGGCCAGGAATGGGCCGACACCACCGGCCAGGAGCGCACGCTCTACCTCGAGGACATGGAGCCGGTGCTGCGCGAAGGCATGGACTTCCTGCGCGACCAGGGACTGGGCATCGGCTGCTACAGCAACCGCTACATGCACCACCTCGACGCCCATGGCGCGCCGCTGCAGAAGTCTTTCGGCCTGAGCTACTGGCGCTCGCTCGCCGACATGGAGCGCTGGGCCGAATCGCACCCCACGCACGTCGCGATCTTCGGCAGCTTCATGCGTTATGTGCAGGCGCTGAACTTCCAGCTGCAGCTGCGCGTGTACCACGAGGTCTCGGTGCTGAAGGCCGACGAGCAGAGCTACGAGTACATCAACTGCCACCCGCGCAGCGGGCTCATGAACGGATTGGGCACGGCGTAGAAAAAGAGAGGCCCCTTCGGGATTGCTTTAGGATGCGCGGCCCTATCCAAGGCAAGGACCCCCGACCATGTGGAACGATCTCGACAGCCTCGTCGAAGCCTCGATGCAGGAATGGAAAGTGCCCGGGCTCGCGCTGGCCGTCATCCAGGACGGCGAGATCGCCGTGCTCAAGGGCTACGGCGTGCGCGATACCGACACGGGCCGGCCCGTCACCATCGACACGCAATTTCTGCTCTGCTCGATCACCAAGTCGTTCACCGCGGCCGGGCTCGGCCTGCTGGTCGACGAACGCAAGCTCGACTGGGACCGACCGGTGCGCGAAGTGATTCCGGAGTTCCGCCTGCACGACCCGGCGGCCACCGAGCGACTCACGGTGCGCGACCTGCTGTGCCACCACAGCGGGCTGCCGCGCCACGACTGGATCCACATGCCCGGCGACCTGAGCAACGCGCAGATGCTGGCCGCGCTCCGGCACCTCGCCCCGAACAAGGACCTGCGCGACACCTTCCAATACTCGAACCTCGGCTACCTGGTCGCGGGAATGGTCACCGAGCGGATCAGCGGCCAGACCTACCAGGACTTCACCACGCAGCGCCTGATGAAGCCGCTGGGCTTCAGCCACTTCGGCTTCTCCATCGAGGCGCTCGCGGCCGCCGAAGACGCCGCCCGCCCGCATGCGATGGACGGCGATGAGCGGTATCGCACGCCGCTGTCGCCGATCCGCGCGATGCCGGCCGGCGGCATCAACGCCTCGGTGGCCGACCTTGCGAAATGGGCGCGCTTTCTCCTCGATGGCAAGGCGCACGGACAGCAGCTGCTTTCGACGCAGGCGCTGCGCGAGATGACGACGCCGCGCGTACACATGGGACGCTCCCCGTACGCAGAGATCGGCGACTCCCACTACGGTCTCGGCCTCTTCTGCGAGCAATACCGCGGCGAACGCACCGTCGCGCACTCGGGCTCGTGGACCGGCTGGAGCACGCTCATGACGATGCTGCCGGAGCACCGCGCGGGCGTCGTGGTCCTCACGAACCGCACGCCGGGCGGCGCCCCCCCGATCCTCACCTACGCGGTACTCGACCGCATCTGCGGCCGCGAGCCGGTCGACTGGTTCGGGCGTCTGGCGCCCAAGCGCAAGCAGGCACTCGAACAGCAGAAGCTCGACAAGAAGGCGAGCGGGGAAGTTCGCAAGAGCGGAACCCGGCCGAGCCACCCGCTCGGCGACTATGTCGGCGACTACGAGCACCCGGCCTACGGGCGCCTGCGCATCGACAAGGAAGCCGACGGGCTCGGCTGGCGCTGGCGCGGTATCGAGGAGAAGCTCGCGCACCGCCACTACGACGTGTTCATCACCCCCGACAGGCCGACGGTGCTGCACCCCAGCGAACGGACGCTCACCTTCCGCTACGACCGGCAGGGCCGTATCGATCGGGTCGAGATCCCGTTCGAGGAGATGGTGGACGACATCGTGTTCCGCCGCGTCGCGGCCGGCGACGTGCTGGACCCGGCGTTCCGCCGGCTGTGCGCCGGCGACTACCTGCACAGCGGCCGCGTGATCGAGATCAGGCTCGACGCCCAGGGCGAACTCAGCATGACGATCCCGGGCCAGCCGACCCACCGCCTGCTGCCGGCCGACGGACGCAGCTTCAGCGTCGGCACGCTCGAGGGCTTCGGCGTGGAATTCCGCCGGCCTTCATCCGACGTGGTCGACGCGCTGATCTTTCACGAGCCGCGCATCACCGCCCTCGCGCCGAGGATGGAAAAGGCCTAGGCGAACAGCCCCTTGTGCTCGGCGCGCAGCAGCGCCTTCTGCACCTTGCCCATCGTGTTGCGCGGCAGTTCGGGCACGACGAAACAGCGCTTCGGAATCTTGAAGTTCGCGAGCTTCGACTTGAGCTCCGCAACGACCGCATCGGCATCGACCGCCGCGCCCGCCTTGGCGATCACGATGGCCACGCCCACCTCGCCGAAGTCGGGGTGCGGCACGCCGATCACCGCGCTCTCGGCCACGCCGGCCATCTCGTTGATGTAGCCCTCGATCTCGGCCGGGTAGACGTTGTAGCCGCCGCTGATGATCAGGTCCTTGCTGCGGCCGACGATGGTGATGTAGCCCCGGCCGTCGATCTTGCCCACGTCGCCTGTCTTGAAGAAACCGTCGGCGGTGAATTCTTCCTTCGTCTTCTCGGGCATGCGCCAGTAGCCGGCGAACACGTTGGGACCGCGGACCTCGATGCCGCCGATTTCGTCGATGGCACAGTCCTGCCCGCGCTCGTCGCGCACGCGCAGCTGCACGCCCGGCAACGCAAATCCGACGGTGCCGCCGCGGCGCTCGCCCTGCTCGGCCTTGTAGGGGTTGGAGGTGAGCATGACCGTCTCGCTCATGCCGTAGCGTTCGAGAATGGTGTGGCCGGTGCGCTCGCGCCATTCGTCGAAGGTCTCGATCAGGAGCGGCGCCGAGCCTGCGACGAAGAGCCGCATGTTGCGCACCGCCTCGCGCGTGAGGCCAGCCTCGGCCAGCAGCCGCACATAGAGCGTGGGCACGCCCATGAACACCGTGGCTTCAGGCAGCTTCGCGACGATGCGCTTCGGATCGAACTTCGAGAACCAGAGCATCTTGCTGCCGTTGAGCAGCGCACCGTGCAGCGCGACGAAGAGTCCGTGCACGTGGAAGATCGGCAGCGTATGGATCAGCACGTCGCCCGGGGTCCACCCCCAGTAGTCCTTGAGCACCTCGGCGTTCGACAGCAGGTTGCCGTGCGTGAGCATCGCGCCCTTGCTGCGGCCGGTGGTGCCGCTGGTGTAGAGGATTGCTGCAAGATCGCCGGGACCTTTCTTCGCCACCGTGTGCTTGTCGCTGCACCGCGCCGCCGCTTCGAGCAGCGTGCCGGTGCGGTTGTCGTCGAGCGTGAACACATGCCGGGTGCCCGCCGCGTTGGCGATGGGTCCGACCCACGCGGCATTGCGGCTGGTGCACACCACGACCGCGGGCTCGGCATTGCCGATGAAGTATTCGATCTCGGCGCTCTGGTAGGCGGTGTTGAGCGGCAGGAACACATAGCCCGCGCGCAGCGTGGCCAGGTACAGCAGCATCGCCTCGACCGATTTCTCGACCTGCACCGCGATGCGCGCACCCGCCTCCAGTCCGAGCGCATCGAGCAGGTTGGCGATCATCGCGCTCGCGCGTTCGAGGTCGCGCCACGAATAGAAAAGGCCGTTGTCGGTTTCGACCGCGATGCCGTCGAGGTCGGCGGGAAAGGCCGCGCGCAGGGCGGCGAACAGGTTGGAGTTGGCTGTCTTCTTCATCGGACTGGTACTTCAGAAATTCGGTGTGCGCTTGGCAAGGAAGGCCGCGATGCCTTCGCGGTGCTCGGCGGAATCGGCGTAGTCGTAGGCCGTGGCCAGCAGGCTCTGCGTCGAATGCGCGCCGGCCTTCAGCATGGCGAAGGTGCGCTTGTGCAGGCGCGCGGCCTGCGGCGCCAGCGCGGCGATGCGGTCGGCATGCGCCTGCACGGCGGCTGCCACCTCGTTGTCGGGCAGCACCTGCAGCAGAAAGCCCGCGTCGTACAGGCGCTGTGCGCCATGCACACCGGCAGCCAGCAGCATGTCGCGCGCGAGCACGTCGCCGATGGCGCCATGCACCAGCGCCGCTTCGCGCGGCGCCATGGGAAAGCCGAGCCTGGCAATGGGCGCGCCGAACCGGGCGGAGGCGCCGGCGAGCCGGATGTCGCAGCAGCTCGCGATCTCGATGCCGGCGCCCATGCAGGCGCCCTCGATCTGCGCGACCAGCGGCGACGGGCAATCGAGCAGGGCCTGCAGCGCGGCCCACACCTCGTTCTCGTGGAATTCGCGCAGGCTCGGTTCCTCGAAGCGGAAGGAGGGGTACTCGGAAATGTCGCCACCCGCGCAGAACGCCCCGTCCTCCCCGCGGACCACGATGCAGCGCAAGCCTGCGTCATCGGTGCCGGCGATGCCTTCGAACACGGCGCGCAGCTCGCGCCACATCGCGCGTGTCATCGCATTGAGGCGGCCCGCATTCGACAGCGTGACGACGGCCGTCGCGCCTTCGCGGCGCAGCGAAACGGTGCCGGAGGCGGTCATTCGAGCTTGGCGCCCGATGCCTTCACCACCGCCGCCCAGCGCTTGATTTCCGAGCTGACGAAGCCGCCGTAGGCCGCCATGGTGAGGGTCGGGATTTCGGAGCCGTTCTGGGCCCAGATGGCCTTGAGCTCGTCGGTGGCGAGCGCCTTCTTCATGTCGTCGACCGCGCGCGCCTGTGCATCGGCCGGCGTGCCCTTGGGCGCCCAGAGGCCGTACCAGGTGGTCACGGTGTAGTCGGGCAGGCCCACCTCGGCGGCGCATGGCACGTCGGGGAAGGCCGGGTTGCGCTTGCTGCCCGCGACCATCAGCGCCTTGATGCGGCCGCTCTTGATGTGCTGGGCCGAGGAACCGAGGCCGTCGAACATGAGGTCGACGTTGCCCGAGATCAGGTCCGACAGCGCCGGGCCCGCGCCGCGGTACGGGATGTGGGTGATGAAGGTGCCGGTCTGCAGCTTGAACAGCTCGCCCGCGAGGTGGTGCGAGGTGCCCGAACCGGCCGAGCCGTAGTTGAACTTGCCCGGGTTGCGCTTGACCAGCGCAATGAACTCCTGGATGGTGCTGGCCTGGACGCGCTTCGGGTTGATCACCACCACCTGCGGCACGTTGGCCAGCAGCATCAGCGGGATGAAGTCTTTCTCGATGTCGTAGTCGAGCTTGGGATATACCGAGGGCGCGATCGCGTGGTGCACCGCGCCCATGAAGAGCGTGTAGCCGTCGGCCGGCGCCTTGGCCGCGATGCTCGCGCCCAGCGTGCCGCCGGCGCCGCCGCGGTTGTCGATCACCAGCGTCTGGCCCGCGATCTTGCTGAACTGGCCCGAGAGCGGCCGTGCGAAGGCGTCGGTGCCGCCACCGGCCGGGAACGGCACGATCATGGTCACCGGCTTGGTCGGCCAGTTCTGGGCACGCGCGGCGCCGCAAAGGACGGCCGCACCGGCGGCGGCCACGCGCAAGACGTCACGGCGTTGAAAACTTGGGTTCATTTGTCTCTTCTCCAGTCGTTGTGGATTTTGCCGCCCGATGCGGCGGTGGGCGCTTTTTCTGCGCCCGGTTTTTCGGACTCAGCCTTTTTTGAAGAACAGGCTTTCGATGTCTCCCGATACCGCGACCTTGCCGTCGGCCAGCCAGGCGCGATGCTTGTCGAGGCGCTTGAGGTCGTAGAGGTAATTGACCATGAGCCCGTAGGACTGCTTCTGTCCCTTGGGCGACGGGTCGCCGGCCCAGTTCAGGCGTTCCACGCGCGCACCGTTGCCGAGGTGGAAGCGCGCCACGGGGTCGGCCGGCGTGCCGTCGACCAGCGCATGGCCCAGGTATTCGGCGGCGGCCTGCAGCAGCCATTGGCGCAGCGGCGACCTGGCGTCGAGCGTGGCGGCCGCCTCCGCAGCGGCGAGCAGGCGGTCGGCCGTGGGCGGCACGGAGCCGACGAGGCGGCCGAGTTCAGCCTCGCGCTTCTCGTCGAGCCGCGGCACCAGGTCGGCCGCATTCCTGGCGAGCCAGGTGCGGAAACCGGGAATCGGCGAGAGCGTGGCAAAGGTCTTCAGCCGCGGCAGCTCGTCCTGCAGCGTCTCGACCACGCGCTTGATGAGCGAGTCGCCGAAGCTCACGCCGCGCAGGCCGGTCTGGGTGTTGCTGATCGAATAGAAGATCGCGGTGGTGGCCTTGGCGGGCAGCACCGGCACGGCGGCTTCGTCGAGCAGCGGCATGATGCCGTCGCTGATGCGGTCGACCAGCGCCACCTCGACAAAGATCAGCGGTTCGTTGGGCAGCCGCGGATGGAAGAAGCCGTAGCAGCGGCGGTCGCTGTCGTCGAGCCGGTTCTTCACGTCGGACCAGCTCTTGATGTCGTGCACCGCTTCGTAGCGGATGAGCTTCTCGATCAGCGAGGCCGGCGAATCCCAATCGATGCGGCGCAGCTCGAGGAAAGCGACGTCGAACCAGGTGGAGAACAGGTGTTCGAGTTCGGCATCAAGCGCGAGCAGGCGCTTGTCGGCCTTCAGGCACGGCAGCAGGTCGGCGCGCAGGTCGACCAGGAAGCGCATGCCCTCGGGTTCGACGGCAAAGCGCTGCAGCAGGCGCATGCGCGGCGACACGAGCGCGCGCCGCAGGCGCAGCTCGGCCTGTCCTTCGTCGGGCGTGCCGACCGCGGTCTGGTGCTGGTCGCGCGCGGTCTTGAGCTTCTGCGCGTCGGCGGCGAAATGCTCGCTCATCAAGGCCCAGTAGTCGCGGCGCTCCTCGGGCGTGGCCACTGCATAGGCCTGTGCGATGGCATGGGCCCGGCGGCCGCCCTCGACCTCGCTCACGCGCGGATCGATCACCGCCTGCAGATCGGCGAGCACGCGGCGCAATGCGCGCGGCGACAGGGCCTCGTCGGCCTTGCGCAGCGTGACCTGCAGGCGCTCGGCGGTCGAGCGCCCGCTGGGCTTGAACGCGTTCTTCAGCGCATTCTTCGCGGCGCCTTCGGGCGCCACGGGCACCTTGGACTTTTCACCAGAGCGCAATCGCGCCTGGAACCATTCGGTGGCACTCATCGATGGACTCCAATGTGGATGGGTTCGGGCGCACTGCGGCGGATCGTCACGGCATCACCCTGGATTTCTGCTGCCGCATGACCTCGCGCAGCGCCTCGCGCTGTCTTGTCATGTGCGTGCGCATGGCGGCATCGGCGCCTTCGCTGTCGCGCGCCTTGAGCGCCGCGAACACGGCCAGGTGCTCCGACAGGCTCTGGTCGAGCCGGCCCGGCGCATGCAGCTGCTGGAGCCGGGCGAGCTTGAGGATCTTGCGCAGGTCGCCGATCACCTGTGCCAGCCACTTGTTGTCGGCGAGCTTGATGATCGCCTCGTGGATGACGTGGTTGGTGGCGTAATAGTCGTTGATGCGCCGCGCCCTGGCGTGCCGCACCAGGCGCTCGTGCAGCGCGTCGAGCTCCTGCAGCTCGGCATCGCTGGCGTTGCGGGCCGCCTCGTAGGCGCAGCGGCCTTCGAGCAGCGCGATCACCGGGAAGATGTCGTCGAGATCGCGCTCCGTGACCTCGTTGACGAAGCAGCCGCGCCGCGGCTCGTGCCGCAGCAGGCCTTCGGCGGTGAGCACCTTGAGCGCCTCGCGCAGCGGCGTGCGGGAGATCGAGAGCCTTTCGCACAAGGCCGCTTCGTCCAGGAAACTGCCCGGCGCCAGCGCGCCCTCGAAGATCTGCTCGCGCAAGGTGGCGGCGACTTCGTCATGCAGGGAGTTGGGGACCAGGCGCATACGGATTTGGAGCGGTGGACGCGGGTGGCTGGGCGTAATTTCCTGTAATTACGAATAATTGTGAGCGCCCGAACGAAACAGCACAAGGCCGCGCATGACATGCGCGACCCGGAATTACCCTGAGAACTTCCGGCTCAGGCGCGTGCGGTGGCCGTCTTTGCGCGGCCGAACCAGAACCACAGCGCGATGCCGACGATCACCATCGGCACGCTGAGCCACTGCCCCTGGCTCAGGCTCAGGGCGCGCAGGCCGAGGAAGTCGTCGGGCTCGCGGAAGTACTCGGCAAAGAAGCGCAGCGCGCCGTAGCCGATCAGGAAGACGGCTGCCACCTGGCCCTGCTTGCGTTCCTTGCGCGCATAGAGCCACATGATCACGAACAGCAGCAGGCCTTCGAGCAGGAATTGGTAGACCTGCGAAGGATGGCGCGGCAGCATCGAGCCGCTTTGCGGGAACACCATGCCCCAGGGCAGGTCGGGGCTGCTGAAGCGGCCCCAGAGTTCGCCGTTGATGAAGTTGCCCACGCGGCCCGCAGCCAGGCCGGTCGGCACGCAGGGCGCGACGAAATCCATCACCTGCCAGAACGGCCGCGCACGCGAACGCGCGAACCAGACCATCGCGCCGATCACGCCCAGCATGCCGCCATGAAAGCTCATGCCGCCCTGCCATACGTACAGAATCTCGAGCGGGTGCGTGAGGTAGAACTCCGGCTTGTAGAAGAGGCAATAGCCCAGCCGCCCCCCGACGATCACGCCCATCACGCCGAGAAAAAGGATGTCCTCGATGTCCTTGCGCTGCCAGGCGCCCTGACCGACCAGCGAGCGATACGGCTCATGGTGCAGTCGGCGCGTGCCGAGAAAGTAGAACAGCGCGAAGGCCGCCAGGTAGGTCAGGCCGTACCAGTGAATGGCAACGGGCCCGAGCTGCAAGGCGATGGGATTGATCTGCGGATACATGAGCATCCGCGGATTGTGCCCGGCCGGAATGTCGCGGCCGGCACGGGGATATTCAGGGCAACGTCAGCGCCCGAACTTCCACCACAGGAGCCCCGCCACGATGGCCGGCACCGCGAAGATCAGCAGGAAGATCGGCAGTTCCTCGGCCACCGAGTACCCCGCCTTGAGCACGCCCACCGCCATGTTGATGCCGGCGCCGATGAACCAGGCCGGGATGAACCACTTGGCGGCCGTGGCCAGCGCCAGCGAAGAGCCGTCGCCGACGAAGCGGCTGGCCAGCAGGAACACCACCAGCAGCAAGAAGCCGCCGCCCATCACCATGATCGTGTGCATTTGCGTTTTCCTCCAGGCGCGATCTTGCCGGATCAGCGGGTTGTGCGGCCACCGTCGGCAAGAATCGCCGGGTGCAGCCCCGCACCCTGCCTGGCCCGCGCCGTACGCTCCCGCACGAACTCCACGAAGCGCGCCAGCGCCGGGTGCGCCGCCTGCGCAGGCCACACCAGGCTGGTCTCGCAAGCCGGCAACGCCACGCGGCGGCGCCCCACGCCCTTGAACTCGTCGGCCTGCCGGTAGACCACGCCCGCGCGCCGGAACTGCATCACGCTGTGCGGCACCCAGGCCACGCCGATGCCGCCCGAGACGAGATTGACGATGGTCTGCATCTGGATCGCCTCCTGTGCGACCTGCGGCGTGCGGCCGGCGGCGTGATAGAGGCCGAAGACGGCGTCGTGCAGCGAAGGCACGATGCGGCGCGGAAAGATCACCAGCGGCTCGGCCAGCACCTCTGCCAACGGCACCGGCTGCGCGCGTGCGAGTCGGTGCTGCGCCGGCAGGGCCAGCACCAATGCTTCGTCTTCCACCGGAAGCCGCGCGAGCCCCGGCGGCGCGGCGCCCGGCGAATGGAGCATCAGCCCGGCGTCGATCTCGCCGCGCGCAAAGGCTTCGAGCTGGACGTCGCCCGTGGCCTCGACCAGTTCGAGCGCCACCTCGGGGCAGAGCACGCGGAACTCGCGCACCCAGGCCGGCAACTGCTCGAAACCGACGGTCGAGACGAAGGCGATGCGCACCCGCCCCACCTGTCCCGCCGCCGCGGCGCGCGCCCGTGCCGGAAGCGCCTGGGCGCGGGCCAGCAACTCGCGCACATCGGGCAGCAGCGCCTCGCCGGCGGGCGTGAGCGCCACGCGCCTTCGGGTGCGGTCGAACAGCACCACGCCCAGCGTCTTTTCGAGCTGGGCAATGGCCTGGGTCACCGGCGGCTGCGTCATGTGCAGCCGCAGGGCGGCGCGGCCGAAGTGCAGTTCTTCGGCCACGGCGACGAACTGGCGCCAGGCACGCAGGTCGATCAGGCTTTCTTTCATATGTGGAGCATATCAATCCGTATCAAAAATCGGATTGGAACCAATCAATCAGAAGTCCGATACTCGGTGCTTCCCGCGATTTCCATACCCCACGACAGAAGAGACACCATGGACACCAAGCCAATCCAGATCAATCGCCGCAGCGCCAACATCGTCGAAGGCAAGAGCCGTGCGCCCAACCGCTCGATGTTCTATGCCATGGGCTACGAGGAAAGCGACTTCAAGAAGCCGATGGTCGGCGTGGCCAACGGCCACAGCACCATCACGCCCTGCAACTCGGGCCTGCAGAAGCTGGCCGACGCGGCCATCGCCGGCATCGAGGAAGCCGGCGGCAACGCCCAGGTGTTCGGCACGCCCACCATCTCGGACGGCATGGCGATGGGCACCGAGGGCATGAAGTACTCGCTGGTGAGCCGCGAAGTCATTTCGGACTGCATCGAGACCTGCGTGGGCGGCCAGTGGATGGACGGTGTGCTGGTGGTCGGCGGATGCGACAAGAACATGCCCGGCGGCCTGATGGGCATGCTGCGCGCCAACGTGCCCGCGATCTATGTCTACGGCGGCACCATCCTGCCGGGCCGCTACAAGGGCCAGGACCTGAACATCGTGAGCGTGTTCGAAGCCGTGGGCCAGAACGCCGCCGGCAACCTGAGCGACGAAGACCTGCACGAAATCGAGAAGCGCGCCATTCCCGGCACGGGCTCGTGCGGCGGCATGTACACGGCCAATACCATGTCCAGCGCCTTCGAGGCGCTCGGCATCTCGCTGCCCTACTCCTCGACCATGGCGAACCCGCACGACGAGAAGGTCAACTCGGCCAAGGAATCGGCCAAGGTGCTGATCGAGGCGATCAAGAAGGACTTGAAGCCGCGCGACATCGTGACCAAGAAAGCCATCGAGAACGCGGTGGCCGTGATCATGGCCACGGGCGGTTCGACCAATGCGGTGCTGCACTTCCTGGCGATTGCGCACGCGGCCGATGTCGAGTGGTCCATCGACGACTTCGAACGCATGCGCAAGAAGGTGCCGGTGCTGTGCGACCTGAAGCCCTCGGGCAAGTACCTCGCGGTCGACCTGCACCAGGCCGGCGGCATTCCGCAGGTCATGAAGGTGTTGCTGAACGCGGGCCTGCTGCACGGCGACTGCATCACCATCTCGGGCCAGACGATTGCCGAAGTGCTGAAGGACGTGCCCGACGTGCCGCGTGCCGACCAGGACGTGATCCGCCCGATCGACAAGCCCATGTACAGCGAGGGCCACCTCGCAATCCTGAAGGGCAACCTGTCGCCCGAAGGCGCGGTCGCCAAGATCACCGGCCTGAAGAACCCGGTCATCACCGGTCCGGCGCGCGTGTTCGATGACGAGCAGTCGGCGCTGCAGGCCATCCTGGCCGGCAAGATCGTGGCCGGCGACGTGATGGTGCTGCGCTACCTCGGCCCCAAGGGCGGCCCGGGCATGCCCGAGATGCTGGCACCGACCGGTGCGCTGATCGGCGCAGGCCTCGGCGAAAGCGTGGGCCTGATCACCGACGGCCGCTTCTCGGGCGGCACCTGGGGCATGGTGGTCGGCCACGTCGCGCCTGAAGCGGCGGCCGGCGGCACCATCGCGTTCGTGAACGAGGGCGACTCGATCACCATCGACGCGCACAAGCTGGTGCTCGAACTCAACGTGCCCGAAGCCGAACTCGCCAAGCGCCGCGAAGGCTGGAAGGCCCCGGCCCCGCGCTACACGCGCGGCGTGCAGGCCAAGTTCGCGTTCAACGCCTCCAGCGCGAGCTCGGGGGCGGTGCTCGACAAGTTCTGAGGCCTGTCGGTCAGGCCATCATCCACGCGCCGTAGCCGAAGGCGATAAACCCGAGGCCGACGATCGCGAGGATGCTGCGGGCCTGGAACTCCAACGCCGGCGGCAGGCTCTGCACGATGAAATGCAGCAAGGCACCGGCGCCGATGCTCATGAAGCCCGCGCCGAACTGCTTCATCGGGCTCGGGTCGGGATAGAGGAACACGAGCGCAAAGCCGGCCAGGAAAACCACGTTGGCGACCACCGTGCCGCGCGTGCGCCAGCGCTGCTGCCCCGGCGTGGGCTCGCGCACCATCCGCCGGCCGTTGCGATGACGGCCTTCGTCGATCGCCATGCCGGCGAAGAACAAGCCGAACATCGTCGGGAACGCACCGAAGATGCCGAGCCCCCAGACCGGGCCCCACATGTTCTGGAAGTCGGCCACCAGGGCCTGCGCAGGATCGGCCACGCTGTAGCGCACCTCCACCGGGTCGCCCCACTCCTTGTCGGAGAGTCCGCCACCGAGCCCCTTGACGCGGCGCTTCTGGCCATCGGAGGCGGTGTATTCGACGATCGGTGCGCGCGATGTCGTAGTGCGGCCCCGGCCGTCCTTGCTGCGTTCTTCGACGAACTCGACCAGGCTGCCCTGCACGCTGGTCGTTCCGGCAATCGACTGGTAGCGGTGCCAGCCGATCGTGGCCGCGCCATACAGGCCCGCACAGCCGATCAGCAGTGCGCCAACGCCGATGCCCCAGAAAAAGGTCTTGAGCCACCCGACGAGCCCGCCGATGGCTGGCCCGACCAGGAGCGACAGCCCGAAAACGAGCAGCGCGTGGAGGGTGGCTTCTTCGTCCAAGGCGTGCTTGCGTTCGGCATGCAGCGATGGACTTTTGGGCTATGCGCTGATCAGCGGCGCGGTCGCTGCCCGTTGCTGGTCGGCAGGCCCATGTTGGCTTTTTGCCGGTCGATGCGCGCCTGCTTGCGCCGGTCTTCGCGCTCGACGACCTTGCGCTTGGTATAGCCCGACGAATCGGCCCAGGCCCACCATGCCACGGCCAGTGCGAACGGCGACAGCACGATCCACCAGCTCCAGCCGGCAACCATGCCGACTTCGAAATATTTCAGACCCAAGCCCAGCAGGCCCAACAGCAGAAACAACATCGCGAATACCTCCGGGTTTTGTTGGCAACGCATCCGGACGCCGGTGCACGGCGCTACCTACAATCGCGTTGCATCGAATGTAACCCAGCCCTTACGAAATACATCCCCCCATGAAAAGAGTTCTGTTCGCCGCCGCCCTGGGTCTTGGCCTGGCAGCACCCGCCTTTGCCGACCTGGCCCTGGCCACGTCGAAGAACTGCATGAGCTGTCACGCGGTCGACCGCAAGGTGCTTGGCCCGTCCTTCAAGGACATCGCCACAAAGTACAAGGACGACAAGGCCGCGGCCGACACGCTTGCGGCCAAGATCGTCAAGGGTGGTTCGGGCGTCTGGGGCCCGGTGCCGATGCCGGCGAACAACCAGGTCAGCGAAGCCGATGCGAAGAAGCTGGCCGCCTGGGTGCTGGCGACGCCGCGCTGAGCAACAAGCTCAACCCTGAGGGTTGATGTCGGCCGGAACCGGCCGGCGCTCGATGCGATCCTCGAGCTGGCCGAGGTGCGCGGCCACCGTGTTGTCGGTCTGGTCCGAACGCAGCCGGATCGCCGTTTCCAGCTGGGCCATGCGCGCCAGCACGGCCGTGTGACGGTCGGCGTTGTGCGCCATGTGCTTGTTCTCCTGGGCCTCCAGGAAATTGCGCAGCTCGGTGAAGCGCGAGGCCTCGGCCTTGTCGGCCAGGTCGCGCTGGACCTGCATTTCCTTGGTGTGGCGCTTGGTGTCGAGCAGCACCGAGCTGTGCAGGTACAGCACATAGACCAGGAAGAAGGCGGCAAGCACGACCGTGAGGCCCAGCATGATCAGCCCGAGCGGTGCCGAGACGGTCATGAAGCCCAGCCAGACCGGCGTGGGCGCCGACAGCGCCCCCCAGTTCAATGCGGCGAGTGCTGCGATCAGCAGCACGATGACGAACAGGAAAGCGGATCTCACGCCCATTTTGGCGCCTCCTTCGAAAAGATCGAACACAACGGCAGACGCCGCGCGCGTCGAGGCGCGCGGCAACGGGTTGGTTTTACCTCAGGCGGAGGGTCCGTCCGGCACTGCCGGACGGATAAACGGCCACGTCCTACAGGCGTTCTGACAACTGTTCCAGGATCGCCGGATTTTCGAGCGTCGAGGTGTCCTGCGTGATCGCCTCGCCCTTGGCGATGCTGCGCAGCAGGCGCCGCATGATCTTGCCGCTGCGCGTCTTGGGCAGGTTGTCGCCGAAGCGGATGTCCTTGGGCTTGGCGATGGGGCCGATTTCCTTGGCGACCCAGGCGCGCAGCTCGTTGGCAATCTGCCTGGCCTCCTCGCCGGTCGGGCGTGCGCGCTTGAGCACGACGAAGGCGCACACGGCCTCGCCGGTCACGTCGTCGGGGCGGCCCACCACCGCGGCTTCCGCCACGAGGTCGGTCTTGGACACCAGCGCCGATTCGATTTCCATCGTGCCCAGGCGGTGGCCCGACACGTTCAGCACGTCGTCGATGCGGCCCGTGATGCGGAAATAGCCGCGGTCGGCGCTGCGCACCGCACCGTCGCCGGCGAGGTAGATCGCGCCGCCCATTTCCTCGGGGAAGTAGCTCTTCTTGAAGCGCTCGGGGTCGTTCCAGATGGTGCGGATCATCGAGGGCCAGGGCCGCTTGATGACCAGCATGCCGCCGGCGCCGTTGGGCAGGTCCTTGCCGGTCTCGTCGACGATAGCGGCCATGATGCCCGGCAGCGGCAGGGTGCAGGAGCCCGGCACCAGCGGCGTGGCGCCCGGCAGCGGCGTGATCACGTGGCCGCCGGTTTCGGTCTGCCAGAAAGTATCGACAATCGGACAACGCTCCTGGCCGATATTGCGGTGGTACCACATCCACGCCTCGGGATTGATCGGCTCGCCGACCGAGCCGAGGATGCGCAGGCTCGACAGATCCCAGTTCTTCGGATGCACTTTCTCGTCGCCCTCGGCCGCCTTGATGAGCGAGCGGATGGCGGTCGGCGCCGTGTAGAACACCGACACCTTGTGCTTCTCGAGCATCTGCCAGAAGCGGCCGGCATGCGGGAAGGTCGGGATGCCCTCGAACACCACCTGCGTGGCGCCAGCCGCCAGCGGGCCATAGGCGACGTAGGTGTGGCCGGTGATCCAGCCGATGTCGGCGGTGCACCAGAACACGTCTTCGGGCCGGATGTCGAAGGTCCAGTCCATCGTGAGCTTGGCCCACAGCAGGTAGCCGCCGGTGGCGTGCTGCACGCCCTTGGGCTTGCCGGTGGAGCCCGAGGTGTAGAGGATGAAGAGCGGGTGCTCGGCATTGACCGGCACGGGAGCGCATTCGGTGCTCTGCCCTTTCAGCGCTTCGGCGAAAGTCTTGTCGCGGCCTTCGACGCGGCTCCACGCGGTGGGCRTGCGTTCGTACACGAACACTGTCTTGATCGATTCGCAGCCGCCCAGCCCGATGCCGTCGTCGACGATGGCCTTGAGCGGCAGTTCCTTGCCGCCGCGCAGCTGGTAGTTGGCGGTGATGACGGCCACCGCGCCCGCGTCGATGATCCGCTCCTGCAGCGCCTTGGCCGAGAAGCCGCCGAACACCACGCTGTGGGTGGCGCCGATGCGCGCGCAGGCCTGCATGGCGATCACGCCTTCGATCGTCATCGGCATGTAGATGATGACGCGGTCGCCCTTCTGGATGCCATCGGCCTTGAGCGCATTGGCGAACTGGCTCACGCGGGCGAGCAGTTCCTTGTAGGTGACGTGGGTGACGGTGCCGTCGTCGGCCTCGAACACGATGGCCGTCTTGTTCTCGACAGGGGTGCCGATGTGCTTGTCGAGGCAATTCGCACTGGCATTGAGTTCGCCGTCGCCGAACCACTCGTAAAAAGGCGCCTTCGACTCGTCGAGCGTCTTCGTGAAGGGCTTGGTCCACTGCAGGTTGCCCTTGGCCAGGCGGGTCCAGAAACCCTCGAAGTCCTGCTCGGCTTCCTTGCACAGGGCCTCGTAGGCGGCCATGCCGGAAATTCGGGCGCCTTCGGTGGCGCGGGCGTCGGGCGGGAACACACGGTTCTCGACCAGCACGGATTCAATGTTCTTGGATGCGCTGCTCATGCTTTATGTCTCCAGGGTGGATGCGGCGTAATGTCGACGGGGCCACTTACGGGTCACTGACGGTCCGATGTTAGTTCGCAGGGTTATCACGGGTCCGTCACGGGGACACCCCTAGAATCGCCGGTCTTTCACGACCACCCTCCCGATGTCCGCTACCGACCCTTTCGATAACCGCAACCCGCTCGTGCCAGTGAAGGGCTCCCCGCTTCGGCCGCTGCCCAAGCTGATCTTCGCGAGCCGCTGGCTGCAATTGCCCCTGTACCTCGGCCTGATCGTGGCACAGGCGGTGTACGTGGTGCACTTCCTGGTCGAGCTGCTGCACCTGGTCGAAGCCGCGTTCGGCAGCAAGGAAGCGCTGCAGTCGCTGATCACCAGCATCGGCTACAAGACCGCCGCGCCGGTAGGCACGCTCAACGAGACGGTGATCATGCTGGTGGTGCTGGCACTGATCGACGTGGTGATGATCTCCAACCTGCTGATCATGGTGATCGTGGGCGGCTACGAGACCTTCGTGAGCCGCATGGACCTCGAAGGCCACCGCGACCAGCCCGAATGGCTGAGCCATGTGAACGCCTCGGTGCTCAAGGTCAAGCTGGCCACTGCGATCATCGGCATCAGCTCGATCCACCTGCTGAAGACCTTCATCAACGCGGACAACTACACAGACCGCGTGCTGATTGCGCAGACGGCGATCCACATCACCTTCCTGCTGTCGGCCATCGCCATCGCCTACACCGACAAGCTGATGACCGCGAACGCGGCCCAGGCCGGCACGCCTCACTGACAGAACAGGCCCGCGCGCCCTACCCGGCGCGCGGCGCATCCCACGCAGGCACATCGGTGAAGCGCTCGGCCAGAAAGTCGAGCATCGTGCGCAACGTGGCCGGCATGTGCTTGCGCGAGGCGTACACCGCGTACATGCCGACGACCTGYGGCTCGCAGTCGGGAAAGAGCGGCACCAGTTCGCCGGCCTGCAGCAGCCCTGCGGTCAGGTAGGTCGGCAACATCGCAATGCCCGCACCCGCGCGGGCGAGGTACATCAGGCTCGCGGCGTCGTTGGTCGATACGTTGCCGCCCACGGCCACGGACACCGGCTCCCCATCGTCCTTGCGCGTGAAATTCCAGAGGCTGCGCCCGAAGTAGGAATGCGTGAGGCAGTTGCGCTGGGCCAGCTCCTCCACGCGCACCGGCTTGCCGTGCTCCTTCAGGTAGGCCGGCGAGGCGCAGACCACCGAGCGGCACACCGTGAGCCGGCGCGCGATCAGGTTGGGGTCGATCTCCACCGCCACGCGGATCGCGAGGTCGATGCGCTCGTCCACCAGGTTCACCGCCCGGTCCAGCAGCACGAGGTCGACCGCCACGCCCGGGTAGAGCCGCACGTAGTCGGCCACCGCTTCGGCCAGCTGCGCCTGCGCGAACGAAGTGCTGGCGGTGATGCGCAGCTGGCCGCGCGGCGCCTCGGCCGGATGCCGCACCGCGGCCTGCATGTCGCCCGTGAGTTCGAGCACCTGGCGGCAGCGCGGCAGCAGTTCCTCGCCGGCCGCAGTCAGGCTCAGGCGCCGTGTCGTCCGGTGCAGCAGCCGCGCGCCGGTCCACTGCTCCAGCTCGGCGACGTAGCGCGTGACCACCGGGCGGGACAGGTCCAGCTTGTCGGCCGCGGCCGAAAGGCTGCCCGAATCCACCACGTTCACGAACACCCGCATTGCGTTCAATCGATCCATTCGACCGATTTTAGAAATAAAGAAGCGCGGAAATCGAGGTATTTCTTTCGAAACCAGAAACCTAAGATGCGGTTCATCCCATTCATTTTCTGGAGTCACTCATGAGCCACATCGCCATCATCGGCGCCACCGGACGCGCCGGCGGCCGCCTTCTCGAAGAGGCCCTCCGCCGCGGCCATACCGTCACGGCCATCTCGCGCAAGGCCAGCGAAAAGCTGTCGGGCCGCGCGAATGTGAAGGCCGTCGACCTCGACGTGCTCGACGGCTCCGCGCTCGAAAAGGCACTGGCCGGCCATGACGCCGTGTTCAGCGCCGCGCACTTCTCCACCGTGCCGCCTGCGGCCATCATCGACCCGGTCAAGCGCGCGGGCGTGAAGCGCCTGCTGGTGGTCGGCGGCGCCGGCAGCCTGTTCGCGGCGCCGGGCCTGAAGGTGATCGAGACGCCGAACTTCCCCGACGCGTACCGCGCAGAAGCCACGGCCGGTGGCGTGTTCCTGGACGCGCTGCGCAACGAGAAGGAACTCGACTGGACCTTCCTCTCGCCCTCCGCGGAATTCGTCGAAGGCGAACGCACCGGCAAGTTCCGCCTGGGCAAGGACGACCTGCTCGTGAGCGCCGAAGGCCGCAGCTGGATCAGCTTCGAGGACTACGCGATCGCGTTCATCGACGAGCTGGAAAAGCCCGTGCACTCGCGCCAGCGCTACACGATCGGGTACTGATCGGCCGGCAACAAAAAAGGACCCTGGGGTCCTTTTTTCATGGGCGATCCGGATTACCGGCCGGTCATGTTTTCAGGAATCACCCACTGGTCGAACTGCTCGGCCGTGAGGTGCCCCGAAGCAATCGCCGCCTCGCGCAGGCTCGTGCCCTCCTTGTGCGCCTTCTTCGCGATGTAGGCCGACTTGTCGTAGCCGATGTGCGTGTTGAGCGCCGTCACCAGCATCAGCGAGCGCTGCACCAGCTCCGTGATGCGCTCGCGGTTCGGCTCGATGCCCACGGCGCAGTGGTCGTTGAAGCTCACCATGCCGTCGGCCAGGAGGCGCACGCTCTGCAGGAAGTTGTGCGCCACCATCGGGCGGAACACGTTCAGCTCGAAGTTGCCCGAGGCACCGCCGATGTTGATCGCCACGTCGTTGCCGAACACCTGCGCGGCCAGCATCGTGACGGCTTCGCTCTGGGTCGGGTTGACCTTGCCCGGCATGATCGACGAGCCGGGTTCGTTCTCGGGAATGCTGAGTTCGCCGATGCCGCTGCGCGGGCCGCTCGCGAGCCAGCGCACGTCGTTGGCGATCTTGTTCATGCTGGCCGCCAGAGTCTTCAGCGCGCCGTGCGCGTGCACCAGCGCATCGACGCTGGCCATGGCTTCGAACTTGTTGGGCGCGGTCACGAAAGGCAGGCCCGTGAGCTTCGCCAGTTCGGCTGCGACCTGCTCCGCATAGCCCTTCGGTGCATTGAGACCGGTGCCGACGGCCGTGCCGCCCAGCGCCAGTTCGCTCAGGTGCGGCAGCGCGGCGCGAACATGCGCCTCGCCGTGCGCCAGCTGCGCCACGTAGCCCGAGAACTCCTGGCCCAGCGTGAGGGGCGTGGCGTCCTGCAGGTGGGTGCGGCCGATCTTCACGATGTCGGCGAAGTCCTTCGACTTCTGCTCCAGCGTGCCGCGCAGCTTGGCGATGGCAGGCAGCAGCTTGTGGGTGATGGCCTCGACGGCCGCCACGTGCATGGCGGTCGGAAACACGTCGTTGCTCGACTGGCTGCGGTTCACGTCGTCGTTCGGGTGCACCAGGCGCCCTTCCCCGCGCTCGCCGCCCAGCAACTCGCTGGCGCGGTTGGCCAGCACCTCGTTGACGTTCATGTTGGTCTGCGTGCCCGAGCCGGTCTGCCAGACCACGAGCGGGAACTCGCCCGGGTGCTTGCCGGCGATGACTTCATCGGCCGCGGCCACGATGGCCTGGGTTTTTTTCTCGTCCTGCAGGCCCAGCGCATGGTTGACCACGGCCGACGCGCGCTTCACCTGGGCCAGCGCCTTGATGATCTCGCGCGGCTGCTGCTCGCCGGAGATGTCGAAGTTCTGCAGCGAGCGCTGCGTTTGCGCGCCCCACAGCTTGTCGGCCGGCACGTCGATCGGTCCGAAGGTATCGCGCTCGGCACGGGTCTTGGGGGAAGTCGTCATGAAAAAAGCTCCGCAGTCTTGGATGGTCGCGCCGCCTGGTCGGGCGCGGGCCCGAGTATCGGCCAACAAGAATAGCTCGCATCTGACGGGGCCAATGGGCTGCCGCCGACACCACGTTACGCCTGTTGGCTTGACTCGCGTCATGTCAAAAAGTTATAATCATTGGCTTCAGACGACCAACAAGTCATGTTGGTTGGCCCTGCACTACTCGCGGATCTCCGAATCCCGTCGCGGTGCAAGGTTCTCCCCGCCGGGCCCTGCCCGGCAAACCGGCCGGATCTTTCCGGCCCCACTGCCACGCCACCTTTCGGCGGGCACTGGTTTCGTCGCCACGTCGTCTTCAGTGCCTGTCGGCAGCCTCCAAGGCTCGCCGGGCCATTGCACGCGTTCTCTCGCGCTCTCTGCTCGGACGGCCCATCGGCTGATGGCGTGACCGTTGCCGCCCCGTACTTTTGGGGGGCGGTGCTGTGTCCAACCTTTCAACAAGGAGCCCCGGCATATGGCCAAAGGAATTCTCATCGACCATGTTTTCAAGGTGTTCGGCGATTCGCCCGACGAAGCCCTCGAACTCGTGCGGCAAGGTTTTTCGAAGAAGGAAATCCTCGCGCAGACGGGCCAGTCGATCGGCGTGTTCGATGCCACCTTCGAGATCCAGGCCGGCGAGATCTTCGTCATCATGGGCCTTTCGGGGTCGGGCAAGTCGACGCTGGTGCGCCTCTTGAACCGGCTGATCGAGCCGACCGCGGGCCGCATCGTGATCGATGGCGCGGACATCAACGAACATTCCGACGCCAAGCTGCGCGCACTGCGCCGCAAGGACATCAGCATGGTGTTCCAGTCCTTCGCGTTGATGCCGCACATGACGGTGCGCGAGAACACCGCCTTCGGCCTCGAACTGTCGGGCACCAGCAAGAAGGAGCGCCTCGCGCAGGCCGACCTGGCGCTCGCGCAGGTGGGTCTTGCGGGCTGGGGCGACAGCTATCCCGACGAGCTCTCGGGCGGCATGCAGCAGCGTGTGGGCCTGGCGCGCGCTCTGGCCTCGGACCCGTCGATCCTGCTGATGGACGAGGCCTTCTCAGCCCTCGACCCGATCATCCGCACCGAGATGCAGTCGGAACTGCTGCGGCTGCAGCAGGCGCAGCGCCGCACCATCGTCTTCATCTCGCACGACCTCGACGAGGCCATGCGCATCGGCGACCGCATCGCAATCATGAAAGACGGCCAGGTGATCCAGGTCGGCACGCCCGACGAGATCCTGCGCAGCCCCGCCGACGACTATGTGCGCAGCTTCGTGCGCGGGGTGGATGCGGCGGCCGTCTTCAAGGCCGCGGACATCGCGCGCAAATCGCTCACGGTGGTGTGCGAGCACCCCGAGCGCGGTGCGCGCGCGGCGCTCAAGGTCCTGGAAGACCAGGACCGCGACTTCGCCTACGTGACGAGCCCCACCAAGCGCTACCTGGGCACCGTGTCGGCCGACACGCTGCGCGCGGCGCTCGACGGGCACTCGGGCCCGCTCGGCCTGCGCCACGCGTACCTGAACGACCTCGGCGTGATCGAGGCCGACGCGCCCGTGGCCGGACTGATCGGCCAGGTGGGCCAGGCGCCCTGCGCGGTGCCGGTGGTGGCCGGGGACGGCCGCTTCTGCGGTGCGATCAGCAAGACGACGCTGCTGAAGTTCCTCGACCGCGACACGCCGCCGATCGACCCGGCGCATCAGCCCCAGCAACCCGCAGCCGTCGTGGCCGTTGCCTGACCGACTTCGAAGGAACCATTGATGAACGACACCGCACTGCCCTCCGAATTCACGCCCCTGAACGACGCGGCCGCCGCCGTGGCCCCACAGGCGCCCGCACCGGTCGACCCTTGGGCCGCACTGTCCGCCGCGCCCGACGCCTCCGCGACCAGCGCATGGCTCGATGCCCCTGTCGACGCCGCCCACCAGTTGGCCGGATCGGCCGACGCCACCACCAGCGGCTTCCAATTGCACCGCCTCTGGGACGGCTCTCTCCCCGTCGAATCCTGGATCAACCAGGGCCTCGGCTGGGTGGTCGAGCATTTCCGCCCCTTCTTCCAGACCGTGCGCCTGCCCATCGACAGCACGCTGAACTGGGTACAGGGCCTGCTGACGGGCCTGCCGACGCTGGCCATGATCGCCCTCATCGGCCTGTTCGCCTGGCAGTTCGCCGGCCGCGCGCTCGCCATCGGCACCACGGTGGCGCTGCTGCTCGTGGCCATGCTGGGCATCTGGCCCGAAGCGATGGTGACGCTGTCGCTGGTGCTGACCTCGCTCGTGTTCTGCATGGTGATCGGCCTGCCGCTGGGCGTGCTGCTGGCCAGCAGCGACCGGGCCCAGCGCCTGATGCGCCCCGTGCTCGACGCGATGCAGACCACGCCCGCCTTCGTCTACCTGGTACCGGTGGTGATGCTGTTCGGCATCGGCAACGTGCCGGGCGTGATCGTGACCATCATCTTCGCGCTGGCCCCGCTGGTGCGCCTGACCAACCTGGGCCTGCGCCAGGTGCGGCCCGACCTGATCGAGGCCGCGCGTGCCTACGGCGCCTCGCCCTGGCAGATGCTCGTGAAGGTGCAGCTGCCGCTGGCCATGCCGTCGATCATGGCGGGCATCAACCAGGCGCTGATGCTGTCGCTCTCGATGGTGGTGATCGCCTCGATGATCGCCGTGGGCGGCCTGGGCCAGATGGTGCTGCGCGGCATCGGCCGGCTCGACATGGGCCTTGCGACCGTGGGCGGCCTGGGCATCGTGCTGCTGGCGATCTCGCTCGACCGGCTGACGCAGGCCATGGGCAAGTCGCGCCGCAGCGCCGGGCGCCGCTGGTGGCACACCGGGCCGGCCGGTTTTGCGCTGCGCCTGCTGCAGCGTCTCGTGGGTACGCCGTCGCACGGAGCGAATGAGCCCGTTCCCGCACTGTCCACGCAAGCGCAATGACCTGCCACGGAGGAATTCAACGCATGAAGAAAACCAGTCTCATCGCCCGCGGCCTCGTGGCGCTTGGCCTCGTTGCCATCGGCATCGCAGCGCAAGCCGCGAACGACCTGCCCGGCAAGGGCGTCACCGTGCAGCCGCTCAAGAGCTCGCTCGCCGAAGAGGCGTTCCAGACGCTGCTCGTCTCCCGCGCGCTCGAAAAGCTCGGCTACACGGTCGAGCCCATGAAAGACCTCGAACCCGCCACCGAGCACCTGGCCATCGCCAACGGCGACGCCACCTTCATGGCCAACCACTGGAGCCTGCTGCACGCCGACTTCTACAGGAACAGCGGCGGCGACGCCAAGCTGTGGCGCAAGGGCGTGTACTCGGACGGCGCCGTGCAGGGCTACCTGATCGACCGCAAGACGGCCGAGCAATACAACATCACCAACATCGCGCAGCTGAAGGACCCGGCCATTGCGAAGCTGTTCGACGCTGACGGCGACGGCAAGGCCGACCTCACGGGCTGCAACCCCGGCTGGGGCTGCGAACTGGCCATCGAGAACCACCTGACGGCCTACCGGCTGCGCGACACCGTCACCCACAAGCAAGGCAGCTACGCCGCGCTGATGGCCGACACCATCGCCCGCTTCAAGCAGGACAAGCCGGTGCTGTACTACACCTGGACGCCCTACTGGGTCAGCGCCGTGCTGCGGCCGGGCGCGGACGTGGTCTGGCTGCAGGTGCCCTTCTCTTCCTCCCAGGGCGAGAACGCGGACACGCAGTTGCCGAACGGCAAGAACTACGGCTTCCAGGCCAACCAGGAGCAGATCGTCGCCAACAGGGCCTTCGTCGAGAAGAATCCGGCCGCAGCCAGGCTGTTCGAGGTGATGAAGCTGCCCATCGGCGACATCAACGCCCAGAACCTGCGCATGAGCCAGGGCGCCAACACCCAGCAGGATGTGGCGCGCCACACCGACGGCTGGATCCGGGTGCATCAGCAGCTGTTCGACGGCTGGATCGCCGAAGCTCGGGCTGCTGCGAGGTAGCACTGCGGGTCGCGGGCGGCGGCTGAGATAATCGGGGGGCGTTTCCCACTCCAAAAAAGCCCCCCACCATGACGACCACCATCCAGCAGGCCGACCTGATCGAATCGGTCAGCGCCGCACTGCAGTACATCAGCTACTACCACCCCGCCGACTACATCGCCCACCTGGCCCGCGCCTACGAGCGCGAGCAGAGCCCCGCCGCCAAGGACGCCATTGCGCAGATCCTGACCAACAGCAAGATGAGCGCCACGGGCCACCGCCCGATCTGCCAGGACACCGGCATCGTCAACGTGTTCCTCAAGGTGGGCATGGACGTGCGCTGGGGCGGCTTCACCGGCAGCCTGGACGACGCCATCAACGAAGGCGTGCGCCGCGGCTACAACCACCCCGACAACACGCTGCGCGCCTCGGTCGTGGCCGACCCGCAGTTCGACCGCAAGAACACCAAGGACAACACGCCCGCAGTGATCTTCACCGAGATCGTGCCGGGCAATACCGTTGAAGTGACCGTGGCGGCCAAGGGCGGCGGCAGCGAGAACAAGAGCAAGCTGGTCATGCTGAACCCCGGCGACAGCGTGGTCGACTGGGTGCTCAAGACCGTGCCCACCATGGGCGCCGGCTGGTGCCCGCCGGGCATGCTGGGCATCGGCATCGGCGGCACCGCCGAGAAGGCCGCGCTGATGGCCAAGGAAAGCCTGATGGACGACCTCGACATGCACGAGCTGCAGGCCAAGAAGGCCTCGGGCGCGGAGCTGAGCAAGGTCGAGGCGCTGCGCATCGAGCTGTACGAGAAGGTCAACGCGCTCGGCATCGGCGCGCAGGGCCTGGGCGGCCTGGCCACCGTGCTCGACATCAAGATCAAGATGTACCCCACGCACGCGGCGAGCAAGCCCGTGGCGATGATCCCCAACTGCGCGGCCACGCGGCATGCGCACTTCGTGATGGACGGCAGCGGCGCGGTGTACCTCGATCCGCCCTCGCTCGACCTGTGGCCCGACGTGAACTGGGCGCCGGACGAAAAGAAGAGCAAGCGCGTCGACCTGAACAAGCTCACACCCGCCGAAGTGGCGAGCTGGAAGCCGGGCGACACGATCCTGCTGAACGGCAAGATGCTCACCGGCCGCGACGCCGCGCACAAGCGCATCCAGGACATGCTGGCCAAGGGCGAGAAGCTGCCGGTGGACTTCACCAACCGCGTCATCTACTACGTCGGTCCGGTCGATCCGGTCGGCGACGAAGCCGTGGGCCCCGCCGGCCCGACCACCGCCACGCGCATGGACGGCTTCACCGAAATGATGCTGGCCCAGACCGGCCTGATCGCGATGATCGGCAAGGCCGAGCGCGGCCCGGTCGCCATCGAGGCCATCAAGAAGCACAAGAGCGCCTACCTCATGGCCGTGGGCGGCGCCGCCTACCTCGTGAGCAAGGCCATCAAGACCGCCAAGGTCGTGGGCTTCGCGGACCTGGGCATGGAAGCGATCTATGAATTCGACGTGGTCGACATGCCCGTGACGGTGGCGGTCGATGCCGGCGGCACCAGCGCGCACATCACCGGTCCGGCCGAGTGGCAGAAGCGCATCGCCAGCGGCGAGTTCAAGACCATCATGATGGAAGAAGCTTGAGCCCTGTAGGCGTCTTCGACAGTGGGGTCGGCGGGCTCAGCGTGCTGGCCGCGCTGCGCGCCGCGCTGCCGCATGAACGCTTCGTCTATTTCGCCGACACCGCCTTCGCGCCATATGGCGAACGGGGCGATGCCTATGTGATCGACCGCTCGCGCAAGGTGGTCGAGCAGTTGATCGGCGAGCATGGCATCAAGGCGCTGGTGGTGGCCTGCAACACGGCCACGACGGCAGCCATCCACCTGCTGCGTACCGAACACCCGACGCTGCCCATCGTGGGGCTGGAGCCGGCGCTCAAGCCGGCCGTGGCGGCGAGCCGCACCGGGCACATCTCGGTGATGGCCACGCGGGGAACGCTGGCCAGCGCCAAATATGCGGCCCTGCGCGACTCTTTCGCTGGGTCTGCCAATGTTCGCGCCGTGCCATGCGACGGACTCGTGAAAGCGATCGAGGGCTTCGATACCACGGCCATCGCGGAACTCTGCGCACGCTACATGGCCGAGGCCGGCCCTTTCGGCAACGCCCCCGGCGAAGTCGATACCGTGGTGCTCGGCTGCACGCACTACCCGCTCGTGAAGGACGAACTGCAGCACCATGCACCGCCCGCGCTGCGCTTCATCGACACCGGCGCACCGGTCGCGCAGCAGACCCGGCGCGTGCTGGCGTCGCTTGGCCGCCTCGCGGACGGTGGCGAGGGAGGACTGATCCTGCAAGGCAGCGGCAACCTTGCCGTGCTCGAAGCTGCGGCCGCGCACTGGCTGCAACGGCCGCAGCAGGCGACAACGCCGTCTGCTTCAACTGCCGTCTGATTTCACCACCACCCGCCATGCGTCTCCTGCGCCACGCCCTCCTCCTGCTGTGCCTCTCGGCCGCAGGCCTGAGCCACGCCGCCTGCGAAAGCGGCCTCGCCGAGCGCATGCACGCCAAGCTGTATCCCAAGCGCCCGCTCGACGAGCGGCTCGCGGCCTGCAAGGTCTGGCCCGCCTTTCCGGGGCGCAGCATCGTGGTGCTGCCGCTGCCGCGCGAAACGACCGACAAGGGCGCCAAGGTCTACGACCTCGAGCTGCTGCTCATCCAGCGGCCCGACAACGGCAACACCGAGCGCGACACGGTGATCGGCCGCCTCTTCCAGCCCGAGGCGCTCGACGAAGACGCCACCACCGCGATCCAGGACATCCGCATCGACACCTCGCGCTATGTGCTTTCGCCCGACGCCCGCGCCTTCGGCCTGCGCGTGCGCTACCGCGGCAGCAGCGCCCCGGCCAGTCCGCTGGCCAGCGAGACCGTGCGCCTCTACGTGCAGCACGGCAGCAAGCTGCGCCAGGTACTGCAGGAGATCGAGCTCGACCACGACAACGGCGGATGGGACGCGACCTGCACCGGCCACTTCGAGAAGCTGCGCACCATGGTGTCGGTCGGGAAGTCGACCGGCAACGGCTACGCCGACCTGCAGCTGTCGCGCACGCTCGTGCAGAGCCACGCGCAGGCGCAGGAAGACCAGAGCTGCATCGAAAAGACGCTGCCCGCCAAGTTCAGCACCGTGACGCTGCACTACGACGGCGAACGATACAAGGTGCCGAAGTCGCTGCAGCAGCAAACACCCTGATCAACTGCGCAGCGCGGCCTCCCGGCCGCGCCGCATGTCGATCGGCAGCAGCAACAGCAACCCCGCCACGAACAGCACCGCGGTCGACAGGATCGCGATGCGCTGGTTGCCGCCCGTGGCCCAGGTGATCGCGCCGAAGCTCAGCGGACCGATGATGCTGGCCAGCCGCGTCGCGAAGGTCCAGAGCCCGAAGAACTCCGCGAGCTGCAGGGGCGGTGCGAGGTAGCCCGTCATCGCGCGGCCGGCCGATTGGCTCGAGCCCATCGCCAGCCCCGCGATAGCGGCGGCCCACCAGAAGCCCCCCTTGGTGGTCACCAGCGCCGCGATCACGCAGACCGCAATCCACGCCACCAGCGTGCCCGCCAGCGAGATCTTGTGGCCGATGCGGTCCTGGATGTAGCCGAAGCCGAAGGCACCGAGCGCGGCGGCGATGTTGAGAACGAAGATCAGCACCATCGTCTCGCTCGCCACGAAGCCGATCACCTGCTCGGCATAGATCGCCGCGAGCGTGATGGCGACGGCCACGCCGCCCTGGTAGCAGACCGTGCAGACCAGCAGCCACATGAAATCGCGGTAGGCGCGCGCCTGCCGGTAGGTGGCGCGCAGCTGCTGCCAGGCGCCGAGTTCTCCGCCAGACGTCCGCGGTCGGGCGCGCTCGGGCAGCAGCGCAAAGGTGGCGCACGCCGCCGTGCCATAGATCGCGGCCGTGATCAGCATCGTGACCGGCACGAAATGCGCGGCCGGCAGGCCCCTCGCCTGCGACCACAGCACGTAGGCGAGGCAGATGCCGAGCGCCAGCATGCCGCCGACGTAGCCGAAACTCCAGCCCCATCCGCTCACCTTGCCCATGCCTTCCGGCGTCGCGAGTTCGGGCAGGAAGGCGCCCGTCAGGGACTCGCCGTAGGAATAGAAGGCGTTGGAGACGATCACCAGCAGCATCGCCAGCGCGACGCCTCCCGAGGCCCCGGCGAAGCGCGGCGTGAGCGCCAGCGCGGCAGTGGCCAGCACGCAGCCGGTCGTCGCGACGATCAGCACGCGCTTCTTGGCAGCGCGCAGATCGGCCCAGGCGCCGATGGCGGGCATCGTCAGCATCACGATGGCATACGACACGCTCAGCGCCGCGGTCCAGGCGAAGGCGGCCCACGGCGCACCCTTGGCGATGCCGCCCACGAAATAGGCGGCGAACACCGCCGTGATCACGACCGTGGTGTAGCCGGAGTTGGCGAAGTCGTACATCGCCCAGCCGAACACCTCGCGCTTGCGCACGCCCGGGCGCAGCGCGGAGGCGGGAAACAGGGCCATGCGGCCTTGGATCGCGAGGTTTCGAGGCTGGTTAGTGCAGGTGCCGCGGACGGCGGCCGCCGCCGTGGCCRCCGCCACTGCCTCCGCTGCCGGGCCCCCCCGTGCCGCGCGGACGCTTGCCGATCTCGAGCGAGTTCACGAGTGCATCGAAGCGATCGCTGAAGAGGCGGTCGATCTCGGAGACGACGCCCCCCAGTTCGGCGCCGTCGAAGTGGCGCTCCATGAGATTGACGACGTCTTCCACCAGCAGGTCGCGCTGCACCTGCATGATCGCGGCCGGATTGGGGCCGACGAACAGCATCAGGAAGTCGTCGCGCGATTCTTCGTCGGGGTCGCCCTCTTCCTCGTCGAAGTCGGTGTCGTAGAAGGTGACTTCGATCGCGGCACCGCGCTCCGACAGCTCGTTCAGGGCCATGCACATCTCGTCGAGCGCCTGGCGGAAGTCTTCGTCGCCCGGCACGGTCCAGCAGATCTGCAGCGTGTGATCCTTCTGCTCGAAACGGATGCCCGGTTCTTCTTCGTAGGTGCTGGTGGCGCCGTCGGCCAGCGACTTGGCGCCTGCGTACTTCCAGRGCGGCTTCAGCGCTTCCTGGATCTGCTCGAAGTTCACGTCCGGGCGCAATGGCACGTCGCCATGCACATGGATTTCAAATGGAGCGTTGTAGCGAGGCATCGAGTGCTCCTTTTTTAAGTGTGGTACCCGGAACGGGGGTCGAACCCGTATGCCCCGATTAAGGAAGCGGCGGATTTTAAGTCCGATGTGTCTACCAATTTCACCATCCGGGCGTCAGGTTGAACATCGACGATAACCCAAACAAAACAAGCCCCGGCAACGTGGGTTGGCGGGGCTTGCGGATCGGGTCGAATCGTGTCTAACGAAAAGGTGGAGGCGCGACCCGGAGTCGAACCGGGCTAGACGGATTTGCAATCCGAATCATCTCAATGAAATCAATAGCTTAAGAGGCAGTTGCCAATTTTATCACTCAGTTCGCTTGCAAGACCTCTACTTGCGACATCGTCGAAAGGCTTGATTGTCGCTGAAGCGGATACAGAGTCGTCGCGTGAGGCCGCCGATCGAAGTCGACCCGCGCGGGTGATGCGCGCCGTTGTTGACGCGACGCGATGACGATCGCTACTGCGGCAACAAACCGAAAGTGTGCGCCGGCGGCCCGGGCAGAAAGGGCGTGAGCTTGCCCTCGACCCAGTCCGAGTGGCCCGCGAGAAAGAAAGGACTCAGCGGATGCCCGCTCTGCCCGCCCGGCATGTTCAGGATCCCGTCCTGCTCGCGCCCCGGCGTCACGACCATCCGCTCGGAGGCGCCGAAGTTGGGGGCGCTGACGCGCGGCATCTGGTCGTCGCCGGGCAACAGGTCCGGCGGCGCCGACAGGAACCGGCCCAGACCCTGCAAGGACCCCGCCATCGGATGCCGGATGCCGGCGGTGTTGCGCGCGCCCCATGTGGCCTTGTCGAGCGAGCCCGCGTCCTTCTTGGCCCACTGGATGGCGCGGTCGACCGCGGCCAGCTCCACGTCGTGCCAGCTTTTCGAGGCGGGCAGCCAGTGCGGCGGCTTGTCATCGAGCAGTTGTCCCAGCACGACGGGCCAGCGCCTGTTGGCGGCGGCGTAGCTGGCGCGCGGATCGAGCTTCTGAAGCTCGGCGTCCACGGCGGCGAACAGCTCGGCGTAGCCCGCGTGCAGGAAGAGCCGCGCCAGCCGGTAGCCCTGCGAGTCGACGCTGGCCCGGCCGGTCCAGCTCTGGACCAGCAATTCCCGAAAGCGTTGCCGCTCGGGGTGGTTGGCCAGGGCGGCCTCGTCCAGCGCCCGCAAGGCGCGATCGCGCCAGGGAGTCAGGAACACGGCCCGGTCGTCCAGCTGAACGCCGTACGACGCCTTTTCGTCCGATTTGGCGTCGAGCGCCATGAGATCATCGCGGATCTGTTGCGCGCGGGCCCCCAGGTCGGCACCGCCGTCGCCGATGGCCCGGTAGCCCTCGCCACCGAGCTGCCGGTTGTTGGCCGTCCACAGCAGGCCCCCTGCCGGATCGACCAGGCGCGGATGGTCACGCGGCGCGCGCAGGCTCTTCCATGCCTTCCCGTCCCCGCCGGCGGAGACCGGGAACGTGCTCGACACATCCACGTCGCGGTTGGGCATGGCGCCGCCGACGGTCCAGCCGATGCGCCCGGTGCTGTCGCCGGCGGTGAAGTTCTGCGCCGGAATGCCGGCGCGGCTGGCAACGTCCAGCGCCTCGTCGACCGTGCGCACCGACTCCAGGCCATGCAGCGACAGATCGACGGCGCCGGCACTCTGGGCAATCCATTGCTCGATGTAGAAGGTGTCGCCCACCTGCACGACCGGCGCGTTGCCGATCTGCCGCACGGTCAGTGTCTGGGGCGCAGCGCCGTGCACCTTCAGCACCTCCTGGTATTCATCGGCCGCCTGCGACACGCCCGCGACCATGAACCGCGACGGATTCGCCGGATCGCGTTCGATACGCTCGAGGTCGAGGTAGTCGCCCGCGCTGTTCGTGAACCCCCAGGCGACACGGCCGTTGCTGCCGGCAATGACCAGCGGCGTGCCGGGCAGCGTCACGCCGGTGATGCGCTTCACCTCGTCGTCCTTGCCGCCCTCGCCCGGAAAACGCAACTGCGCCCGATACCAGATGTTGGGCAGGCGCAGGCCCAGGTGCATGTCGTCCGCGACGATGGCGCCGCCGCTGCGCGTGCGGCTGCCGGCAATCGCCCAGTTGTTGCTGCCGGGCAGCGCGGCCGCGCTCAGCGCCGCCGTCGTCATCGGAACGGGCTTCGCCAGCCAGACCGGGGCCTCGGCCGGAATGGCTTCGCGCCGCGAAGGCCCGCGTCCGTCGAGCGGCGCGTCGTAGTCCGTCATCTCGGGCAGCAGGAACGCCAGCGCTTCGGGCGTCGAATGCGCCTTCAGCCAGCCGCGCGCGATCTCGCGTTCCCGAAGCTGCCCTTGCAGGTCGAGGTACATCGCACACACGACCAGCAGCGTGTCCTGCATTTCCCAGCGCACCGGTGCCGTGTGCAGGACCGTGTACTCGAAAGGCGGACTCGACAGCGCCGAGAGCCCGGCGTTGACGCCGTCGGCGTAGCGCTGAAGCAGCGCCCGGTCGGCTGCCGGCATCGCCTGCAGCGCCGTTGCGGCGCGCGCGCGAAAGCGGTGCAGGCGGTTGCGCCGGTCCATGTCCAGCGCCAGGGTCCCGAACAGTTCGGACAGCTCACCGGCCCCCGTGCGGCGCAGCAGGTCCATCTGGAAATACCGGTCCTGCGCGTGCGCGAAGCCGGTGGCGAAGGCCACGTCGGCACGGTTGGTGCCGGTGATCGTCGGCACGCCCAGCGCATCGCGCGCAATCTCGACCGGCGCCGCAAGTCCCGCCACAGCGAGCCGCCCGTCGATGGCCGGCACGCTGCTTCGCAGATACAGCCATGCCGCAGCAACCAACACCACCAGCAGCAAGCCGATGGACAATGCGACCCGCAGGGGCCATTTCAGGAATCCGGATTTCACTGTCTTGTTTCCACTTCTGTTTCGTCATGGCGAATGCCAGCGGCGGAGCGCGCGGGCACAACCGTCTCGCTCCCGCGCAACACGGCCGCGACAAGCGCCACCTTGTGCGCATCGAGAACCGAGTAATGGTCGGCGGCGATGACAGTCACTGTGCTGGCCGCAGGGTGCATCGTGGCGGCGAGCCAGTCCGGGCGCTCCCACGCGTCGCCTTCGTCTGGCGGCACAGCCCAGAACACATGCAGCGGTGCGGCAACGACCACCGACTCGAACTGCTGCATGGCCGCCATCTGGTCGCGCGTGATGCCGATCTGCGTGCGCAGGTAGTCCAGCGTGTCCTCCTGCGCCAGCGCCTCGAAAGGCGCGCCCGTTCCGAGTAGCCGCATGAGCCCTTCGATCCCCAGGCGCTGCCCGGACGCCTTCAGCGCGGGCAAGCTGCGGCGCACGGCAGCGCTCCTGACGGCCAGGCCTTGCAGAACGCCCCAGGCCGCCGCGTCGGCGATGGCTTCCCCGGAGCGGTCGGGCTCCGGCGGATAGGTGTCGATGAGGCCCACCAGGCGCACGGCGTGCCCGCGGCTTTCGAGCCGCTGCGCCACCATGAGCGCCAGCAGCCCGCCCATCGACCAGCCAGCCAGGGCGTAGGGCCCTGCGCGGCACCCTTCGATCCATGCCGCGTGGCAGTTCGCGAGGGCCGCCAGCGACGGGGCCTCGGCATCCTTTGCATCGTTTGCCAGCGACGTGGACTGGATGCCGAACACCTCGAACATCGGCTCGAGTTCCGCGGCGAGACGGTCGAAGCCCGACATCTGGTTGCCGGCGCCGTGGATGAGAAAGAACGCCGGCCGCGGCGCGCCCCCCGCGCGTGTGCCGAACCGGACGATCCCGCTGTTCGCCCGATGCTTGCGATCCAGCTCGCGCGCCAGCGCGGCCACCGTCGGCAGGGCCAGCAGCGTCGATACCGCGACCTGCAGGCCGCGCTGCTGCGCGCGGGCCGCCACGCGCACCGCGCGCAGCGAATCTCCGCCGAGGACGAAGAAATCGTCGTCGATGCCCACCGGCGACACGCCCAGAACCTCGGCCCACACCGCGGCGAGCGTGGCTTCGGTCGGCGTGCGCGGCGCCCCTGCGCCATGCGCTTGCGGTGCGCCTCGCCACGCTTGGAGCGCGCGCCGGTCGAGCTTGCCTTGTGGCGTCATCGGCAGGTGCTCCAGCGCGACGATGTGGGCCGGCAAGAGGTGCGCCGGCAGATGGCGCGCCAGCGCGGAACGCAGCGCAACGGTGTCGAGCGACGCCTCCGCGCGCGGGGTCACGTACGCCACCAGTTGCCGGTCGCCCTGCGCGTTCTGCTGCACCGCCACGGCCGCATTGGCGACGCCCCGCAAAGCGATCAAGCCGGCTTCGACTTCGCCGGGCTCGACGCGGAAGCCCCGGATCTTGAGTTGCCTGTCGCAGCGGCCGAGGTAGTCGAGCACGCCATCGGCGCCGTACCGCGCAAGGTCACCCGTTCGATATAGGCGCGCACCCGGTGTCGCGCAGAACGGGTCGGGAACGAAGCGCTCCGCCGTCAGGTCCGGGCGGCGCAGGTAACCGCGTGCCAGGCCGTCTCCACCGATGTACAGCTCGCCCGGAACGCCCGGTGGCACCGGCTGCATCGCCGGGTCGAGCACATGGACGCGCACGTTGCCGATCGGCCGGCCAATGGGCGGTCCATGCACCTGACCCTCGGCGCAGGCGTGCACCGTCGCGTAGACCGTCGCCTCCGTCGGGCCATAGGCGTTGCAGAACCGCCGGCCGGGGGCCCAGCGCTCGACGACGGCGGCGGCACAGGCCTCGCCGCCGACCAGCAGCGTGTGCAGGGCTGGCAACGGGGTTTCCTGCAGGGCGTGCAGCACGGCTGTGGGGAGCAGTGCCACGTTGATGTCGAGGTGACGCAGGCTTTCTTCGAGTTCGCCGCCGGGCAGCAGCCGATCGGCCGGAGCGAGGCACAGGCGCGCCCCGCTGGCGAATGCCATGCCGATTTCCCACGCCGAGGCATCGAAGCCGAGCGAGGCGAACTGAAGGACGCGGTCCGCCGGGCCGGCGAGCATGGCGGATGTGCCCGCGTGCAGCAGATTGCGCCACGCGCCGTGCGACACCATCACGGCCTTGGGTGCGCCCGTGGAGCCGGAGGTGTAGATGACGTAGGCGAGGTGATCGGGGTGAGTGAGATCGGGCAGGTTGTTGTCGGCGAGGTGGGCGATGCTTTGCCAATCGCTGTCCAGGCTGACGCTTGGGATGCCGCGCTGCGTGAGCGGCAATTGCGCGAGCAGTTGCGCGTGGCCGATCACCAGTGCGGGTCGTGCGTCGTCGAGCATGAAGGCCAGGCGCTCCAGCGGATACGCCGGGTCYAGCGGTACATARGCGCCGCCTGCCTTCAGGATTGCCAGCAGGCCGATCACCATCTCCAGGCTTCGTTCTGCGCACAGGCCCACCAGCRCATCGGGACCGACGCCCTGCCCGCGCAGATGACGCGCCAGCCGGTTGGCTTGGCGGTTGAGTTCYGCGTAGCTCAGTTGYTGGTCTTCGAACTGCAATGCCACTGCCTGTGGCGAGGCAGCCGCCTGCGCCTCGAAACRCTGGTGCAGCGATTGGTCGTGCGGGTACGGGGTTGCCGTGTTGTTCCACTCGCGCAGCTGTTGCCGCTCGTTGYCGGGCAGCAGCTCCAGCGCGCCGATCGATCGCGTGGGCTCGCACTCCAGAGCATCTGCAAGTTGTTCCAACGCGGCTTCGARATAGCCCACGATGCGTTGCGGATCAATCTCCTGAACGCATGCGGCGATGAGACTGAAGCCCTCTTGCCCGCGGTCGTCCACGTCCACGCTCAGCGGGTAGTTCGTGCGTTCCTCGCTCTTGAGCAGGCGCATGCCTTGCCACAGTCCGTCCGGGGACTGATCCTGTGTCGTCGATTCACTGTGGCGGTAGTTCAGCAACGCCGTGAAGAGCGGCAGTGCCGGGTCCACGCCGCTGGCTCGCTGCGCAAGCGCGAGGCTGGCCTGCTCGTGCTGCARCAGCCCGCTCAGGCTGGCCTGCATGCGGCGCAAGGCCTGCTCGACCGTGCTGCTGTCCAGTCGAACGCGCACGGGCAGCGTGTTGATGAACATGCCCAATGCCTTGTCTGCACCGGCCGTACCTTGCGAACGGCCCARCAGCACCGTGCCGAACACGACGTCGCGTTGCCCGCTGCACAGGCCCAGCACTTGCGCCCAGGCCAGGTGGAACAGCACCGCCGCACTCACGCCGTTCGCGCGTGCGGCCTGGCGCAAGCGCTGCGCCAAAACTGTTCGCAGTTCGAGGCGCGCCTGGCTCACGCCTGCGCCTTCGCCGCGCACGTCCAGCACGCCGAAAGCTGCCGTCGGCGTGTCCACGTCGCCCAGCTCCTGGCGGAAGTACCGCTCGTGCTCGCTCGGTGGCACAGAGAGCGCCTGCGCGACRAAGTTTCGGTAAGGCTGTGGCGTGGGCAGATGCTCGCCCTTGCCCTCCAACAGCGCCTGCACCTCGSCCACGATCAAACCGACGCTCAGGTGGTCGGTCACCATGTGATGGTTCAACAGCGCCAGCAGCCAAGGGACATCGTCTGTATCGGCCTGGGCGGTGTAGGCGCCRATCAGCGGTGCGCGCGTCAGGTCCAGYCGCACATGSCGTGGATCGGTTTGCTCCAGCAGTTGGGCCAGCCCYTCGCGCGCCGGATCGAGCGCCAGCTCTTGAATCTGCAACGGCGCCTGCCGGTACACCACCTGCACAGGCCGAGACAGGCCCTGCCAGCGCACGGCACTGCRCAGGATGTCATGGCGCYGGATCACCTGCTGAAGCGCCTGCAAGAAGCGATCGCGCCGTCCTTCGCTGTCGAAGCCGAGCACGGCGCGCAGGATGTAGGCATCGCCATGGCTTTGCAGCAGGTGGTGGAAGAGGATGCCTTCCTGCAGCGGCCCCAGCGGATAGATGTCCTGCACATTGCCCACGCCGCCGGGCACGCTCGCCACGATGGCGTCGAGCTCCGTCTGGCTCAGGTCCACCAGCGKCAGCATCTGCGGCGTGATGCTGGCGCCGTCCGCGCTGATCGTGCTGGCCGGCACCACCACGGCCGGAACCTGTGCATCCACGCGCGCGGCCAGTTCCGCCAGCGTCGTCGCGGCGAACACGCTGCGYGCGTCGGTGGTGATGCCCTGCTGGCGCAACTGCTCGACCATGCCGATCGCCAGCAGCGAGTGACCGCCCAGCGCAAAGAAGTTGTCGTGCCGGCCCACACGCGCCACGCCCAGCAGGCTCGCCCAGACAGCCGCGATCGTGGCTTCGGTACGCCCTTCAGGCGCTTCATAAGCCTGGCTCGCATCGTTCATGTCCGGTGCAGACAGGGCGTTGCGATCGACCTTGCCGTTGGGCGTGAGCGGCAAGCTCTGCAGCATCACGTAGTGCGCCGGCACCATGTATTGCGGCAGCGTGCGCGACAGCTGCCCGCTCAGTTCGCTGCCGGACAGCGGCATCCCTTCCCTGGGCACCACATAGGCGACCAGCCGCTTTTCGCCCAGCGTGGGGCCCACCACGTGGACGACCGCCGCCTGCACCGCGGGGTGCGCGTTCAGGCCGCTTTCGATCTCCCCCAGCTCGATGCGGTAGCCCTGCACCTTCACCTGCGCGTCGCGCCGGCCCAGGAACTCGAGGTTGCCGTCGCCCCGGTAGCGGCCGAAGTCGCCCGTGCGGTACAGCCGCTCGCCCGTGCACGGGTGAACGATGAAGCTGCGCGCGGTCTTCTCGGCATCGCGCCAGTACCCGCGCGCCAGGCCGACGCCGCCGATGTACAGCATTCCGGGCGTGCCGATGGGGCACGGCTGCAGCGCCTCGTCCAGCACGTGAAAGCGCTGGTTGTCCAGCGGCTTGCCGTAGGGAATGCTGCGCCAGGCCGGATCGACCTTGCCCACCGGGAAAAAGTTCGACCAGATCGACGCTTCGGTGGCACCGCCCAGGCTCACGAACTCGACCTGCGGCAGCAACGCACGCGTGCGCGCAGGCAAGGCCAGCGGAATCCAGTCGCCCGACAGCATGACGAGCCGCAGCGAGTCCGGCAACAGCCGGGTCCGGCCGTTGGCGTGCTCGACGAGCATGCCCAGCAGCGCAGGCACCGAGTTCCAGACGGTGACACCGGTGCGCCGCATCAACGCCAGCCATTGCCCGGGATCGCGATGGGCGTCGGCGTCGGGCATGACGATGGTGCCGCCCGCCGCCAGCGTGCCGAAGAGGTCGAACACCGACAGGTCGAAGTTCAGCTCCGACAGCGCGAACACGCGGTCTTCGGTCGTGATGCCGAAGCGGCGATCGATGTCCAGCACCGTGTTGACCGCGCCGCGGTGATCGATCATCACGCCTTTGGGCATGCCGGTGGAGCCCGAGGTGTAGATCACGTAGGCGAGATCGTCGCTGCCGCACAGCCGCTGCCAGGGCGCGCGCGCTGCGGCTTCGTCGACGGGCATGCGGTCGACCGCGATGCAGTCGATGCCCGCCGGCCAGCGAATGGCCTGCAGCAGCGCCGAGTGGGTGAGCACGATGCGCGCGTCGCTGTCCTGCAACAGCTGGTGCAGGCGCTGCTCGGGGAGCGCGGGGTCCAGCGGCAGATAGGCCGCACCCGCATAGAGCACCCCCAGCGCGGCGACGACCTGCTCCCAGCCCTTGCGCAGCACGAGCGCGACCAGCGTGTCGGGCACCATACCCCGCGCCCGCAGTTGCGCGCCGAGCGTGCGCGCCAGCGCGTGCAGCTCGCCATAGCTCAGGCTGCGATCACTCGCGATGACAGCCGTGTGCTGCGGGTGGCTGCGCGCCTGTTGCTCGAAGGGTTCGTGCAGCAGCTCCTGGGGCACGGGCCGTGCGGTGTCGTTCCACTGCCGCAGCAGCGCGTGCTGGGCTTCGCCGAGCAGCGCGATGTCCTGCACGCGCACATCGGGCGCATCCGTGACCGCCACCAGCAGCCGCTCGAAGCCGTCGGCCAGGCGCTCAATGGTGGCAAGGTCGAACAGGTCGGTGTTGTATTCGTAGTGCACCGCCAGCCTGCCCCGAACCACTTCCATCTCCAGCTTGAGCTCGAAGTGGGCGTGCGTGACGGCATGCGGGTTCGCGCCGCGAATCTGCAACCCCTGCCCGGCCGGTAGATCGATGGCCGGCTCATGCGCCTGCGCGTCGTTGTGAAAGTTGATCACGACCTGCGCGTACGGCATGTACGAGGCATCGCGGCTCGTTGCCAGGTACGTCAGCAGCAGCTCGAAAGGCGTCGGGTGCTCGTGCGCCGAGACGATGGTGTCGGCCGCGCGCTCGAGCACATCGGTGAAACGGTCTTCGCCGCTCACCCTGGCCGGCAGCGCGAGGATGTTCACGAAGATGCCGATGAGCGCCTCGGTCTGCGCGGGCCGGTTGGCGGACAGCGCGCCGATGCAGAAATCGCCCTGGCCGGTCCAGCGGTACAGCATCGCGTCGAGCGCGGCGGTCATCACCATGAACAAGGTGGTGTCGTGCTGGCCCGCCAGCGCTTCCAGCGAACGGGTCAGGCCGACCGGCAGCGTGGTCGCGTGGTCGGCACCGCGAAAGGTTTGCGTGGCCGGACGCGGCCGGTCGAGCGGCAAGGCGAGCAGCTCGGGAATGTCGCGCAGTTGCGTGCGCCAATGGGCCAGCTCCTGCGCCAGGAAGTCGCCGCTGAGCACCTGCTGCTCCCAGTGCGAATAGTCCGCGTACTGGATCGGCATCGGTGGCAGGGGCGATGCCTGGCCGGCGAGGAAGGCCGCGTACAGCGCCGACACTTCCTGCATCAGCACGTCCTGCGACCAGCCGTCATAGAGGATGTGGTGCAAGGTCAGCAGCAGCACGAACTCGCTGTCGGCGCGCTTGAGCAAGCGCAGCCGCACCAGGGGCGCGGAGTCCAGCCTGAAGGGCTGGGCCACCTCGGCTTCGATGGCACGCCGAATCGCTTCTTCGGCTTGCGCGGCGGGCAAGGCGCAGAAGTCCTGCACCGGCATGTCGAGTTGCAGCGCGGGCAGGATCTTCTGCCTCGGCCGGCCGCCTTCCAGCACGAAGACGGTGCGCAGCGGCTCGTGGCGCGCGACCATGGCGTTGAAGGCGCGCAGCAGCGCATGCGCATCGACGCGGCCGTCGATGTTCAGCGCCAGCGGCATCGCATACGACGCGCTGTCGGGCTGGAACTGCTGGAGAAACCAGAAGCGGTTCTGCGCGAACGACAAGGCCATCAGGCCCGTGCGCGGCACGCGAACGATGGGCGGGCGCTGCGGCCCGCGCTCACGCAGCGCTTCTTCCACACGCAGGGCCTGCGCGGACAGCGTGGGCGCCTCGAACAGCGAGCGCAACGGCAGGTCCACGCCGAACGCCTCGCGCAGCCTGGCCATCAGCCGCGTGACCAGCAGCGAGTGGCCGCCCAGGGCGAAGAAGTTGTCGTGCGCGCCCACGCGCTCGCACTGCAGGATGTCGGCCCACAGCGCGGCGATCTTCTTTTCGAGCGGCGTGCGCGGTGCGTCGTCTGCATTGGCGGCCGCGCGGCGCAGGTCGGGGGCCGGCAGCGCCTTGTGGTCGATCTTGCGGCTGGGCGTTTGCGGCAGCGCATCGAGCACCACGAAGTGCACCGGCACCATGTATTCGGGCAGATGGCGCAGCAGGTGCGCGCGCAGGCTGGCCGTGTCGAAGTCTTGGGTGGCGTCGCGCGCCGACGGATCGAGCACCAGATAGGCCACCAACTGCTTGTTGCCGGGCTGGTCTTCGCGCGCCAGCACCACGGCTTCGCGCACCGGGGGCGACGTGAGGAGCGCGGCCTCGATCTCGCCCAGCTCGATGCGGTAGCCGCGGATCTTGACCTGGTTGTCCAGGCGGCCCAGGTATTCGAGCTGGCCGTCGGCGCGAAAGCGCGCCAGGTCGCCGGTGCGGTACATGCGCGAACCGTCGCTGGCGAATGGATCTGGCACGAACTTCTCCGCCGTGAGGTCCGGCCGGTTCAGGTAGCCACGCGCGAGCGCGACACCGGCAATGCACAGCTCGCCTGCCACGCCAATGGGAACGGGCGCCAGCCGCGCATCGAGCAGATGGACGCGGGTGTTCTCGATGGGTCGGCCGATCGACAGGTCGGTTTCATCGGCATCGAGCTGCGCGGGCGCGCGAAACAGCGTGGAGCCGATGGTGGTCTCGGTCGGGCCGTAGAGGTTGAGCCATTGCACGTCCCTCGGCTTGGGCAGCCGCGCCCAGTTGCGGTACGCGTCGAGCTGCACTTTCTCGCCACCCACGATGACGAGCCGCACGGACACGGGCAGCTGCGCTTCGCCGGATTCGAGCGAGCGCGTCCACTCGTTCCAGTACGTGGTGGTCATGTCGACGATGGAAACCGCCTGGCTGGCCAGCCAGGCGGAAAACTCCTTGCCGGCACCGAGCGTCGCGCGCGGGCGCAGCATCACGCGCGCGCCGGCGATCAGGGTGGGAAAGATTTCTTCCACGCTCAGGTCGAAGCTGATCGACGCCAGCTGCGACACGCGGTCTTCGGCGTCGAGTTCGCAGGTGCCGATGTGCGAAGCGGCGTAGTGCACCACGTTGCGGTGGGTGTTGAGCACCCCCTTGGATAAGCCCGTGGAGCCGGAGGTGTAGATGACGTAGGCGAGGTGATCGGGGTGTATGAGATTGGGCAGGTTGTTGTCGGCGAGGTGGGCGATGCTTTGCCAATCGCTGTCCAGGCTGACGCTTGGGATGCCGCGCTGCGTGAGCGGCAATTGCGCGAGCAGTTGCGCGTGGCCGATCACCAGTGCGGGTCGTGCGTCGTCGAGCATGAAGGCCAGGCGCTCCAGCGGATACGCCGGGTCTAGCGGTACATAAGCGCCGCCTGCCTTCAGGATTGCC
>NZ_JBFUHN010000049.1:0-51271 GCF_056402375.1 Variovorax sp. P4_B10
GAGGTGGGCAGCATGGCAGGCAAATGGGGCAGTATTCGAACGGCCGAAGCACAACAACAACTACTCGAYGCTCTTCGCCCGCTGATTAATCACGAGATCACGAATCTTCGAATTCCCGTCGAAGCAGCCAGCCAATTCGAACCCTCTCAAATAGGTACGATCATCGGTACTTTAACCGATGCACTACTTCCTTCAATCGCATTGTCCCTTGGGATCGGCCTAACGAAAGGCCCAGGCGTTCTTGGCGATCGCGAAGGATATCCGGATTTTGGGCATGGATCTGGCTATAGGCTGGAGCTAAAAGGCCTTTTCAAAGACAACGTCGCAGTTAAACTTAAGAAGCCGCCGACGCGACGAGAGCCATCCGCTCGGCTCACTCAGAAAGTGACAACGAAGAATGTCAGGCCCGACGAAGATGCGCTATTGCTTCTGGTCTATCAACTTGAACCGACCGCCCGCGACCCTTCTCTCCTGTCACCGGTTATTGTTGACTTAGGCATCTTTCCGGTAATCGATTGCATCTTGGCACGCGATCACAGACTTACTTCTGCTGGCGGGCGATGGTTTGGTGATTACGAAACGCCAACCATTCTTAGCAGAATTGGCAAGCAAAAGTTCAAGCTCGACGCGCCTCTGAATACGCTCTACTATGGACGAAAAGAGAGCGAAGGCCATGACTACAATGAAGATACGAATTTCGGAAAGCTCAAGCGCATCCCATTGAAATCATTGCACATCTTCTTGGCAAAACATGGCGCGTCTTTTGCCTCTAAGGGAGCATATCCTTCGCCATGGAGCTTTGCAACCGACCAACTGAACCTTTTGCCACCTGCACCCGACGAGGCAGCGGAAGGCTAGTCAACGTTTCCGACGATTTTTGCAAGCCCCAGCTGAGCATCTAAGTGCGATTTTATTAGACGATCGACCTCTGCACTCACCGCTTGTCGTTTCTCTAAAACGCTCTTCGGAATCGTCAATCTGCTCAACAAATCTTCGTCGAATCGTGGATGGTGGCCTCCGGTTGTTGCATCTTCAAGTATCTTCTGGACTTCCTTAGATAGCAACCAAGGAACCATAAAGGCAATGCTCTCGCCTTGATCCTTGGGATTGATAACGTAAAACTCCGTCGAACAGAGGATCGCTGTCACATCTAGCTTTGCCAGCGTCCCAACAGGGATGTACGTTATCTGCCGCAGATATGGACGAAGGCGAGATACGATCACGGCCCCCTCTGGCACAACCTTTTTGTGACTTACCCTTCCTTTTGAGTCTGCACCGAGCGACTTTAGGCTAAGTAAGCCTCGATCGGCATTTCCGGTATCGAGAACCAACGCAGTCGACGGAATTTGGGACGTACCTCGGCTTCCAATGAGGGCAAACTCGCTAATGGTCGAACCATCTGTCATCCTAGTAGTGCTACGTTGAGAGATCCAATACTCCGGCGACAAAGAGCTGTCGCGACCTAGTGCATTGGAGGAAACGGCAATACTGTTTAGATTTTCCATTTTTCAGTCAAGTCACTCATTATTTGGCCCAAATCATGGTCGATTTTGCCGTTAGAGTAGACGTATTCGCCTGATGTGTTCTTGCCAGGCTTATCAGAACGATACAACTCAATCTGGTTTGCCACGACTCTGCCGTTGTTTGGTTTTTGAACAAACAGAACTGCCGCCTTCTGAGAAGTATAGGGTCGAAATGTATTGGAATGCAGACTAACCACGCCAATGATGCTTGCTTGAGAAATGAGCCAACGGCGTACGAAGGCAAACTTAACCGCAGAGATCTTATTATCTGGAAGCACAATCGCCATTCTTCCGCCGGGACGCAGAAGCTTGATGCAACGCTCAAGAAAAAGGACATCCCTCTCTACTTTTCCGGCACTAAATCTTGCCGTCTCATATTGTGAAGCAAAATCGGCGCTACTTACGTCGCCTGCGAATGGTGGATTTGTTGCAATCACATCGAATCCCGAAAATTCCCTTCCATCGGTCTTCATAATTTGCTCCAACGTATGCTCGCACGGATCAATTAATCCAACGTTTTGGAGAGCCAGAGAATCTAGCTGACTCAAGTGTAGGGAGTCTCCACAAGCAAAGTACGACATCAAGTTTGCCGTCTTCATGGCCTTTCTTGAGATGTCAAATCCATATAGCTCGAGCTTCTTAGAATCGGCGAATTTTAATGCACTGTGAAGAAATGCTGCACTACCACATGCAGGATCACAAACAGATTCTCCGTGACTGGGTCTTAGGACATCGATGCAAAAATCGATTACATGACGGGGAGTAAAGAACTGTCCTTTATCCGATTTCGCCTCGTACGAGGTCATTCCTTCAAAGGCCGCGTCAAGCGCCTCGAACCCAATGGATGTAAGGTTCGTGGGCTCAAGTACATTCAGGCATTCGTTGGCAACATCTTGGGGCGCTGATATCTGGGTACTTCCGTCGACGAACCTTTGTACGACATCATGTTTTGCCCTCAAGATTTCCTGTGCCGTCTGATAGTCGAGGCGATTGCTCTTTCCAGAACGCTCATGGCTCGCCTTCGCAAAGAGCAACTTCACTGTTTCATGAAACTCGTCGAGTCCGGTACGAGCCATTAGAAGCTCTTGACACCTTCGAACCTGAGACACCAAATCGGTGCCTGAATAATGTCGTTTTGCCATTCGCGCGTTATATGTAGATCAAGTACGTACGATACACGGAATTCGTGACGGCGGTCAAATTTTATTTGTCTATGGTCGTTGATATTCATTCACTTTAAGCGCCAGTTTCTGCACAAAAGTCGTCCACGAGTTTTCACATGACTCTCTCCGTGAGCTTCGGCCAAGAAGATATGCCTACCGCCGATGTAATCCATGAGAGATGTGACATACGAAATTACCGCTACTCCTACGAGCCGGCATTGCGCGCGATGGTCGACTACGTCAAGGCTGCGGGCAAGACGTCGATCGTCACCGGCCTCTCGCAAGTGAAGGCCCGGCGCATGCCGCTGCGCGACGAATACGACACCACCGCACGCCGCGTCGCCAACGAGGAAGGCGCGATGTTCGCCGACTGGGGTGCCGTGCGCTTCGATCCCGCCGAGATGGCGGACGACATCCACCCCCTGCAGCCCTACAGCACGCGCCTCGTGGAGCGGCTCGTGCTCGCGCTCGACGAAGCAGCCCCCGAGTGCGCGGATCCTGCAAGACAGGGATAGATCAATCGCCTTTCGTGTCGATGGTCTCGGTCGCAGTGACGAAGCGCATCGCATCCGGCACGGCCGCCCGCAGGACCAGCTCCGCCGGCCGATGGCTGGCCGCTCGCACCGGCTGCTCCGGCAACGCTTCCGACACCCACCCCTGCGCCTGCCATTGCGCCACCGGCACCAGCGTGCGCAACCCGCGCGCCGCCGCCTTGCGCACGGCACTGCCGATGTTGAAAGGGGTCACATGGGCCACCGCCTCGTAGGCGGCCGCCAGCGCCCTGGCATCGAAGGTCAGCAGCACCTGTGGCCGGCCGCTCAAGGCGGTGCGATGGCGTTCCACGCGATCAGGGTCGAGCCAGAAGAACACACCGCCATTGAGCAGCGCGTACCAGTCGGCTTGCGCCAGGCCCGGGTCGAGACAGCGCGCCAGCGCCTGCGGCGGCATCGGCCGCTGGTCGCGGATGTAGCGGCCATCGGGCAAGGTCACGCCCTGCGAGCGATGGGCGCGCACGGCAGCCTCGACCTCCAGACCGAAGGCGCCGCGATTCAGCAGCTCCTCGGTGCTGCACAGCCCTTGCGCCCGGACCGCGGCCCAGTTGGCGCGATCGACGAAGTGAAAGGCCGCCGCAGGCAGGCTGGGCATGGCGTTGTCAGGCGTCGGCGCGCAGGCCGGTGTGCACGGTCGGATGCGCAAGCCGCACGCGCAGTTCGCGCTTGAGCCGCGTGTTGTCGAGCCGCCGCGATTCGCCCATGAAGCTCAGCAACTGCAGCGGCAACTGGCGCTCGGCCTCCTCGCGTGCCACGCGCGGGGGGCGCTGCATGCCGTAGAGGTCGGCGGCCAGATCGACGTAGTCGCCCATCCGCAGCTCTGTGTCGTCCGAGACATGGACGATGCGCTGCGGCCGCCCCCGGAACAGTGCCGCCTCGCAGGCGCGCGCCAGGTCGTCGGCATGGATGTGGCTGGTGTAGACGTCGTCCTCGCGCCGCAGCACCGGCGTGCCGCGCTGCAGGCGGCCGCGCGGCGTGCCGTTTTCGCGGTCCGGCGCATAGATGCCCGGGATGCGCAGGATGCTCGCGCGCACGCCGGCACTGCGGCCAAGCCAGCGCACGGCACGCTCGGCGTCCACGCGCCGATGGGAGCGTGGCGTATCGGGCCGCACGCCGCGCGTTTCGCTCACGCGCGCGCCGCCGCAATCGCCATAGACGCCGCTGGTCGAGCCGTAGACGAGCGCCGAAGGCACCGAGCGCAGCCGCAGCGCGCGCGCCAGGGCCGTGGTGCGCTGGTCCCGCCACCAGGCGGCTCCGCCGTCGCGCGCAGGCGGCGCCAGGTGCAGCACCCGCGTGGCAATGCCCGCCAGCCGGCGCAGCGTGGCCGGATCGTCCAGATTGCCCACCAACGGGCGAATTCCAGCCGCACGCAGCGCCGCAACCCGCTCGGCCGACGAAGTGAGCGCCACCAGTTGCATGCGTCCCCGCAGATCACGCGCCACCCGCTGCCCGACGTCGCCGCAACCGACGATCAGAAGGCGCTCGCGGCGAAAGCGTGCCGGCAGCGCGCCGGAGGGGCTATTGATTGAAGGCAAAATCCTCTTCCCTTTCCCTTTCAGACCCAGGCTGAAAACAAGCCGAAGAATACAGATGACTGCTGCAGCGCCGCATGATGCGGGCTTTTCCATCACCGTCGAGCCCAGCGGCCGCCATTTCGTGGTCCACGGCGACGAAACCATCCTGGCAGCCGGCATCCGGCAAGGCATCGGCCTCCCCTATGGCTGCAAGGACGGCGCCTGCGGCTCGTGCAAGTGCAGGAAGCTCTCGGGCGAGGTCACCCTCGGCCCTCACCAGAGCAAGGCCCTGAGCGCCGAGGAACAGCTCGCGGGCTACGTGCTGACCTGCTGCGCCCATGCCAGGAGCGACGTGGTGCTCGAATCGCGCCAGGTGACCGAAGCCGGGGCGCTGCCGATCCGCAAGATGCCGGTGCGGGTGCTGGGCCTGACGCGTCAATCGCACGACGTGATGATGCTGCGCCTGCAGCTGCCGGCCGGCGAGCCGCTGCAGTTCCATGCGGGCCAGTATGTGGAATTCATCCTGCGCGACGGCGCACGCCGCAGCTACTCGATGGCCAACGCGCCGCACACGCTGGGCCAGCCGGGCACGGGCATCGAGCTGCACCTGCGGCACCTGCCGGGCGGCAAGTTCACCGACCACGTGTTCGGCGTCATGAAGGAAAAGGAAATCCTGCGCATCGAAGGCCCCTTCGGCAGCTTCTTCCTGCGCGAGGACTCCGACAAGCCGATGATCCTGCTGGCCTCGGGCACGGGCTTCGCGCCCATCAAGGCGCTGCTCGAGCACATGACGTTCAAGGGAATCGACCGGCCCGCCACGCTTTACTGGGGCGGCCGCCGCCCCGAAGACCTCTACATGGACGAATGGGTGCGCGCGCAACTGGCGGAGATGCCGAACCTGCGCTACGTGCCCGTGATCTCCAACGCCACGCCCGACGACAACTGGACCGGCCGCACCGGCTTCGTCCACCAGGCGGTGCTGGACGACTTTGCCGACCTGTCGGGCCACCAGGTCTATGCCTGCGGCGCGCCCATCGTGGTCGACTCGGCCAAGCGCGACTACGTGGCGCTGGCGGGCCTGCCCGAAGAAGAGTTCTTTGCCGACGCGTTCACCACGGAAGCAGACAAGGCGCTGCCCTGATTCCCCGAGAGACAAGACACAGACAAGAAATGAAAACGAGACACCTCCTCCTCACCCTGCTCGCCAGCGCCACGCTGCTTGCCACCGGCCAGGCAGCAGCCCAACAACAACGTCCCGTCCGCCTCGTCGTGCCCTATGCCGCCGGCGGCCCCATCGACGTCACCGCGCGCATGCTGGCCGAACGCGTCAAAGACGCGCTGGGCCCGGTCATCATCGACAACAAGCCCGGTGCGGGCGGCAACATCGGTGCCGACATCGTCGCCAAGGCGCCGCCGGACGGCCTCACGATCGGCATCGCGGCCACCGCCACCAACGCGGTCAACCCGTGGCTCTACAGCAAGATCCCGTTCAACGCCTCCACCGACTTCGCGCCGATCACGCAGATGGTCCGCGTGCCCAACGTGCTGGTGATGAACGCCGAAACGGCCAAGCGGCTCCACATCGAGACGGTGGCCGACCTGATCCGCTATGCCAAGGCCAATCCCGCCAAGCTCAACTACGGCAGCGGCGGCAACGGCAGCGCCGGCCACCTGGCGGGCGAGCTGTTCAAGAAGGAAGCGGGCATCTTCGCGCTGCACATCCCGTACAACGGAGGCAACCCGGCACAGCTGGCGCTGATCTCGGGCCAGGTCGATTTCAATTTCGACAACCTCGCGACCGCGGCACCGAACATCCGCTCGGGCAAGCTGAAGGCGATTGCGGTGACGACGTTGCAGCGCAGCAGCTCGCTGCCCGAGGTGCCGCCGGTGGCCGACACGCTCAAGGGCTTCTCGATCGACACCTGGTGGGGGCTGGTCGCGCCGGCCGGCACGCCGCACGACGTGGTCGTGAAGCTCAATCAGGCCTTCGTCGCCGCGCTGAACGCGCCGGAGACGAAGACCCGCTTTGCCTCGCTGCTGGCCGAGCCGGTTGGCAACTCGCCCGAGCAGTTCGGCGCTTTCATGAAGACCGAACTGGCCAAATACGAGAAGGTGGTCAAGGCCACCGGCGCAAAGGTCGACTGAGTTATTCGCCGAGGTACGCGGCGCGAACCCGCGGGTCGCGCAGCAGTTCCTTGGCATCGCCGTTCATCGTGATAAGGCCCGACTCCATCACGTAGCCGCGGTCGGCCAGCTGCAGCGCGCGGTTGGCGTTCTGCTCCACCAGCAGGATCGTGACGCCCTGCGAGGCCACGGTCTGCACCACTTCGAAGATCTTGTCGCACATGATCGGCGACAGGCCCATGGTGGGTTCGTCCAGCAGCAGCACCTTGGGGCGCGCCATCAGCGCGCGGCCCATGGCAAGCATCTGCTGTTCGCCGCCCGACATGGTGCCGGCCAGCTGGTCCTTGCGCTCGCGCAGGCGAGGGAAAGTGACGAACACGCGCTCCATGTCGCTCGCGATGGCGGCCTTGTCCTTGCGGATGTAGGCGCCGATCTGCAGGTTCTCGGTGATCGTCATGCGCGTGAACACGCCGCGGCCCTCGGGCACCATCACCAGCCCTTCGCCCACCAGATCCCAGGCGCCGCGGCCCTTGATGCTGCGGCCCAGGAATTCGATCTCGCCGGCCCCGGCCGGCAGCGTGCCGGTGATGGCCTTCATGGTGGTGGTCTTGCCGGCGCCGTTGGAGCCGATCAGCGACACGAGTTCGCCTTCGCGCACCTCGAAGTCCACGCCCTTCACCGCCTGAATGCCGCCGTAGCCGACCTTCAGGCCGCGCACCTTGAGCAGCATCTTGCCCGCCGCCTTGGCCTGCACGGCGTTGGCACGGGTTTCTTCTTCGCTCGTCATCGTTGCTGTGCTCATTTCAGTGGCCTCCCGTTCCGAGGTAAGCCTCGATCACTTTTTCGTTCTTCTGCACGTCGGCGGGCGTACCTTCTGCAATCTGCTTGCCGTAGTCGAGCACGGTGACGCGGTCGCACAGGCCCATGATGAGCTTGACGTCGTGTTCGATGATCAGGATGGTGCGGTCGTCCTTGCGGATGCGGTCGATCAGCTCGCGCAGCAGCACCTTCTCGGTCGAGTTCATGCCGGCGGCAGGCTCGTCGAGCGCGATGAGTTGCGGATCGGTGGCCAATGCACGTGCGATCTCGAGGCGGCGCTGGTCGCCGTACGACAGCGTGCGCGCCTTGTAGTCGGCGAACTTGCCGATGCCCACGTAGTCGAGCAGTTCATGGGCGCGCTCGGCAATGGCTTTTTCTTCGGCCTTGAAGCTGCCGGTGCGCAGCATGGCGCCGAAGACGCCCGAGTGGGTGCGGATGTGGCGGCCGACCATCACGTTCTCGAGCGCCGTCATTTCGGCGAACAGGCGGATGTTCTGGAAGGTGCGCGCGATGCCGGCCTTGGCCACTTCATGCACGGCCGTCGGCTGGTAGGGCTTGCCGGCCAGCTCGAAGGTGCCGCTGTCGGGCGTGTAGAGCCCGGTGATCACGTTGAAGAAGGTGGTCTTGCCGGCGCCGTTCGGGCCGATCAGGCCGTAGACCTGGCCACGCTTGATGGTGATGCCAACGTCCGAGAGGGCTTGCAGCCCGCCGAAGCGTTTGGAGATGCCGCGAACGTCGAGGATGGTGTCTGTCGTCATGTCTGTGTCCTCTGTGCTCACGGATTGATCGACATGGGACGCGAAGCCGCACCCGGCACTTCGTCGGCGGGTGTATCGATGCCCGGCGCATGGGTCTGCAGCGAGCCTGGGGCCACCGCCGCATGGGCCGGATCGACGGGCACGCCGCCCCGCTTCGTCAGCGTCTTGCCATGCTCCGGCGATGGCCAGAGGCCACGCGGACGCACCAGCATGATGATGATCATCGCGAGTGCAATGAAGAGTTGGCGCAGGATGGACGCGTCGAGGCGGCCATCGGTCAGCGACTGCAGCGGGCCGGCCACATAGCGCAGCACTTCGGGCAAAGCTGCCAGCAGCACGGCACCGAGGATGACGCCGGGCAGATGCCCGATGCCGCCGAGCACCACCATCGCCACGATCATCACCGACTCCATCAGGCTGAAGGACTCGGGCGAGACGAAGCCCTGGAAGGCCGCGAACATCGCGCCCGACACGCCACCGAAGCTCGCGCCCATGCCGAAGGCCAGCAGCTTCATGTTGCGGGTGTTGATGCCCATGGCCTTGGCGGCAATCTCGTCTTCGCGGATGGCCATCCAGGCGCGCCCGATGCGCGACATCTGCAGGCGGTGCGAAATGATGATCGTCGCGACCACCAGCGCCAGGAACAGGTAGTAGTAGAGCGTGACCGAGGAGATGCTGAAGCCGTCGAACTTCCACGCCTTGCCGAGGTCGAGTCCCCAGAACTTGATGGAGTCGATGGCCGTGATGCCCTTGGGACCGTTGGTGATGTTCACCGGCTGGTCGAGGTTGTTCAGGAACACGCGGATGATTTCGCCGAAGCCCAGCGTGACGATGGCGAGGTAGTCGCCGCGCAGCTTGAGCGTGGGCGCACCGAGCAGCACGCCCAGCATGCCGGCCACCACGAGCGCCAGCGGTATCACGATGAGCAGCGAGGTGTGCAGCCCGTTCGGGAACATGGCCTTGAACCACGGGAAGGTTTCGGTCAGGTGCGACGAGCCCATCAGCGCGTACAGGTAGGCCCCGATCGCAAAGAAGGCCACATAGCCCAGGTCGAGCAGACCGGCGTAGCCGACCACGATGTTCAGGCCGAGCGAGAGCATCACGTAGAGCAGCGCGATGTCGGCGATGCGCACCCAGGCATTGCCCTGGCTTTGCAGGAAGATCGGCAGGGCGAGCACGGCGACGACGCCGAGGATGTAGAGAGCGAGGTTCTTGCTGTTCTTCATGGTGTTCTGCTCCTCAGGCCCGATCCGCCACGCGCTCGCCGAGCAGGCCCGAGGGCCGCAGCGTGAGCATGACGATCAACACGATGAACGCGAAGATGTCGCTGTAGTTGCTTCCCAGCACGCCACCCGTGAGGGTGCCGATGTAGCCCGAGCCGATGGCTTCGATGAGGCCGAGCAGGATGCCGCCGACCACGGCGCCGGCCAGATTGCCGATGCCGCCGAACACGGCTGCGGTGAAGGCCTTGAGGCCGGGCAGGAAGCCCATCGCGTGCTGTGCGATGCCGTAGTTGGAGGCATACATCACACCGGCGATGGCCGCGAGCACGGCACCGATGATGAAGGTGGCCGAGATGACCATGTCGGGGCGGATGCCCATGAGTGCTGCGACGCGCGGGTTCTCCGCGGTGGCGCGCATCGCGCGGCCGAGCTTCGTGTAGTTGACCAGCCACATCAGCACCACGAGCGAGAACGCCGTGACGCTGAGGATCATGACCTGCGTCGGCGAGATCACGGCACCGCCCACGTGGATGGGGTCGGTGGGCAGGAGGTTGGGGTAGGCCTTGTTGGTCGGCTTCCAGATGATCATCGCCAGCGTCTGCAGCAGGATCGACATGCCGATGGCGGTGATGAGGGGCGCGAGCTTGGGGCTGTTGCGCAGGGGCCGGTAGGCCACCTTCTCGATCACGAAGTTGAGTGTTGCCGCGACGACGCAGGCAATGATCAGCGCAATGATGAGGATCAGCCAGCCCGGCGTGTTGGGCATGCCGTCCTTCATGAGGCCGATGATGGTCCAGCTGGTCAGCGCCCCCACCATCAGCACTTCACCGTGCGCAAAGTTGATCAGATTGATGATGCCGTACACCATGGTGTAGCCCAAGGCTATCAAGGCATACATGCTGCCGAGTACCAGACCGTTGATGATCTGCTGCAGCAATATTTCCATAACGCGTTCCCTATGTGTTGCACCGTTGCGGGGTGCCGTTCACCCACCGTGGCACCGGTTTGGCGCCTTTGGTGACCAAGCAAAAAACCAGCCAGCATGTGTCGCTGGCGGATTTGTGGGCGGGATTGTAAGCACGCACCAGCGCTGATTTGGTGCGCAGCGACCGGGGTTTACCCGCTCACGTCATGCTGTATGGGAGTGAACTCATGCGCGGCACGCACACAGGTTGCAAGACAGTATCAATCGTCGCGTTCAGTGTTCAGGCGGCGCAATTCGCGCAGCTTTTCGCCGATGCGAATCTCGAGTCCGCGGTCCACCGGCTCGTAGAAGACCTGGCCTTCCAGGCCTTCGGGAAGGTAGCGTTCGCCGGCGGCGAAACCGCCCTCCTCGTCGTGCGCATAGCGATAACCCTTACCGTAGTCGAGCTCCTTCATGAGCTTGGTGGGCGCATTGCGCAGGTGCATGGGCACCGGTCGTGTGCTGTCCTTCTTGATGAGGGCGCGCACCGCGTTGTAGGCCTTGTAGACCGCGTTCGACTTGGGTGCGATCGCCAGGTAGACCACGCATTCGGCCAGCGCGAGTTCGCCCTCGGGCGTGCCGAGCCGCTCGTAGACCTCGGCGGCATCGAGCGCCAGGCGCAGCGCGCGCGGATCGGCCAGGCCGATGTCTTCGCTGGCCATGCGCACGAGGCGCCGGGCCATGTAGCGCGGATCGGCCCCGCCGTCGAGCATGCGCACGAACCAGTAGAGCGCGGCATCGGGGTCGCTGCCGCGCACCGACTTGTGAAGCGCGCTGATGGTGTCGTAGAACTGCTCGCCGCCCTTGTCGTAGCGCCGCATGCGCTCGCCGAGCACGCGCAGCAGCCATTCGTCGGTGATGTTCCCGAGCTTCTCGGCGCGGGCCGCGACGGCCAGCGTTTCGAGCGTGTTGAGCAGCCTGCGGGCATCGCCGTCCGCATAGGCGACGAGGCGGTCGATGGCCGTCTCGTCGATGGCCGGAACCGCCTGGATCGCCTGGGCCTTGGCCACGATCTGCTTGAGATCGCCCTCGGTGAGCGGCTGCAGCACGTACACCGCCGCCCGCGACAGCAAGGCCGAATTGACCTCGAACGAGGGGTTCTCGGTGGTCGCGCCGATGAAGGTGAAAAGCCCCGACTCCACATGCGGCAGGAAGGCGTCCTGCTGGCTCTTGTTGAACCGGTGCACCTCGTCGACGAAGATGATGGTGCGCTGCTGCTCCAGGCCGTCGCGTGCGGACGTGGCCCGATCGACGGCCTCGCGGATGTCCTTCACGCCGCCCAGGACCGCGCTGATGCTCAGGAACTGCGCATCGAAGGCATCGGCCATCAGCCGCGCAATGGTGGTCTTGCCGGTGCCGGGCGGGCCCCAGAGGATGCAGGAGTGCGGCTGGCCCGACTCGAAGGCGATGCGCAGCGACATGCCCGGGCCGAGCAGATGCTGCTGGCCGATCACTTCGCCGAGCGTCTTGGGGCGAAGACGCTCGGCGAGGGGTTGGTGGGAGCTGGTGGCCAAACCTGTGGTTACTGCTTGACGATGTCGGCGCCGGCGGGCGCCTTGAAATCGAACACGCTGGCGGGGAGCGCCGGATTCACGTCGACCTTGCTGAACTTGAGCACCGATCGCTGGCCGAAGCTGTCGAGGATTTCGAGCGCCGCCAGTGCATCGCCCTGGAAACCGACGTGTACGCTTTGCAGCTGGCCATCCTTGTTCTTCGGCGTGGCCTTGACCCACTCGAGGCCGTCGCGCTCGGGCGCGGCTTCGAGCGTGAAGTCGGCCTGCAGCGCGCGCAGGTCGGGCGCTGCGGCAATCAGGGCCGCGGGCGTGGAGCCGAGCGCCTGCGCCTGGGGACGCTGCGTGACCTGGTTCAGGTCGGCGTCGTAGAGCCACAGCGTCTTGCCGTCGGCGACGATGCTTTGCGCAAAGGGCTTGCGGTAGTCGAACTTGAATTTTCCGGGCCGCTGGAATTCGAAGATGCCGGTCGAAGTCTTGACACGACCCGGCTGCCCTTCGCGCGACGGTGCGGTCACGGTCTGGGTGAATTCGGCGCGGCCGGATTTGACCGTCTTCACGAAGGTCTCGAGGCTTTCAAGGCCGCCGGCCCAGGCGTTGGCGGAGCAGAGAAGACCGATCAGTAGCCAATGGCGGATTTTCAATTTGGGTTCCTCGGAAAAGCTATTGCACTGGGCATCGACCCTACCCGCCCCGAATTGCGGCAGGTGTAGGTCTTCATGAAGATTTGCAATGCCCAGGAGCGCTTCTGCAAATTGCCTTTCAGCACGTAACCGGAATTGTGCGTCGCTGCCGCACCAATTATTCGGTGCGCGCGGGCACCAGGATTTCGCGCTGGCCGCTGCCGCTCATGGCACTGACCAGGCCAGCCTTTTCCATGTCCTCGACGAGGCGCGCGGCGCGGTTGTAGCCGATCTTCAGGTGGCGCTGCACCAGCGAGATGCTGGCCTTGCGGTTCTTGAGCACGACCTCGACCGCCTGGTCGTACATCGGGTCTTTCTCCGCGTCGCCGCCGCCCAGCAGGTCGCCATCGCCGTCGCCATCGACCGTGCCGCCTTCGAGCACGCCTTCGATGTAGTCGGGCTCGCCCTGGCTCTTGAGGTAGGCCACCACGCGGTGCACTTCCTCGTCGCTCACGAAGGCACCGTGCACGCGGATCGGCAGGCCGCTGCCGCTGGCCATGTAGAGCATGTCGCCCATGCCCAGCAGCGCCTCGGCGCCCATCTGGTCGAGGATGGTGCGGCTGTCGATCTTGGAGCCCACCGAGAACGCGATGCGCGTGGGGATGTTGGCCTTGATGAGGCCGGTGATCACGTCCACGCTGGGCCGCTGCGTGGCCAGGATCAGGTGGATGCCGGCGGCGCGCGCCTTCTGCGCGAGGCGGGCGATCAGCTCCTCGATCTTCTTGCCGACCACCATCATCAGGTCGGCCAGCTCGTCGATCACGACGACGATGTGCGGCTCGCGCTTGAGCGGCTCCGGATCGTCGGGCGTGAGGCTGAAGGGGTTGTAGATGAACTCCTCGCGCGCCTTGGCTTCGTCGATCTTGGTGTTGTAGCCGGCCAGGTTGCGCACGCCGAGCTTGCTCATGAGCTTGTAGCGGCGCTCCATTTCGGCCACGCACCAGTTCAGGCCGTGCGCCGCCTGGCGCATGTCGGTGACCACGGGCGCCAGCAGGTGCGGGATGCCTTCGTAGACCGACATTTCGAGCATCTTCGGGTCGATCATCAGCAAGCGGACGTCGCGTGCCTCGGCCTTGTAGAGCAGCGACAGGATCATGGCGTTGATACCCACCGACTTGCCCGAGCCGGTGGTACCGGCCACCAGCACGTGCGGCATCTTCGCGAGGTCGGCCACCACCGGATTGCCGATGATGTCCTTGCCGAGGCCCATGGTGAGCATCGACTTGCCTTCGTTGTAGATCTGCGAGCCCAGGATTTCGCTGAGCTTGATCGACTGGCGCTTGGCGTTCGGAAGCTCGAGCGCCATGTAGTTCTTGCCCGGGATGGTCTCGACCACGCGGATCGACACCAGCGACAGCGAACGCGCCAGGTCCTTGGCCAACCCGAGAATCTGCGAGCCCTTGACGCCGGTGGCGGGCTCGATTTCATAGCGCGTGATCACCGGGCCCGGCGAGGCCAGCACCACGCGCACCTCGACGCCGAAGTCCTTGAGCTTCTTCTCGATCATGCGCGAGGTCATCTCGAGCGTGTCGGCCGAGACCGTTTCCTGGCGCACCAGTGCGGCATCGAGCAGGTCGACCTGCGGCAGTTTGCTGTCGGGCAGTTCCTTGAAGAGCGGCTTCTGGCGTTCCTTGACGACGCGATCGCTCTTGGGCACTTCGGTCATCGCGGGTTCGATCTGCACCGGCGGCGAAGGCGTGCGGCGCTTGGGGGGGGGCTCGATGCGGATCTCTTCGTCGTCGGGGAAATCGGTCGTCAAGGCCGGCTCGCTGCCCTTGCCCGAATCGCTGCGGGTGAACGACGGCTCGTCGGCCTCGGCGCGTTCGCGGGCGGCCTGCTTGCCCATGGCAATGTCGGCTGCCATTTCGCGCTTCTCACGGCGCGACTCGAAGAGCGAGTAAGCCCGCGCACCGATGCGTTCGGCAATCAGGCTCCACGAGAAACGGAAGACGAGCGCCGAACCGATCACGCCGCCGGCGATGGCCATCAAGGCAGAACCGGTGAAGCCCATCCAGCGGACGCTGGCCGGCCCGACGAGATAGCCCAGGGCGCCGCCGCCCGAACCCGGCAGGTGCGATTCGAGCCGGTACAGACGCGACCATTCGAGCACCGCGCTGGCGCACAACAGCAGGACGAGGCCAAACCAGAAGGCCAGGCGGCTGCGGTTGAAGCGGCCGCGCGGTGGCTGCTCGGCCGGTGCGGTTTCGCCACCACGCAGCCAGTTGGCCAGCGATGAGAGCCATGCACGCAAACCCGCTGCAAGGCACCACCAGACGGAATAGCCCGCGAGGAAGTAGCTGCCATCGGCCAGCCAGGCACCGATGCGGCCACCCCAGTTCTTGACCTCGCCGCCGGTGCCCGATGTCGACCAGGCCGCGTCGGAAGGCGTGAAGCTCAGCATGGCGAGCAGCCAGAACAACAGCGCTGCGAATCCGGCGATCAGCGTGATTTCGTGGGCGAAGCGCATGGCGCGCATGCGCACGGGTTGCCCATCGGCAGCAGAAGAAGATTGAAGCGTATTGAGCGAATAGGTCATGAAAAACACGGCACCCGGCCCTGGAAATCGGGAGCCGAACGCACGAACACTACAACAAAAGGCCGTGGCCGCCAGAAGCGCCCGGCCCGAAGGCTCAAGTGAGCGTCAGGAGCCGTTCCTTGACGATCATCGACCCATCGTCCTGGGTCTGAACGAAACCGCGCTCTTCCAGATCCTTCATCACGCGGCTCACCATTTCGCGCGAGGCGCCGACCATCTTTGCCAGATCCTGGCGGGAGATCTTGTCGCGCACCTTCAGGTTGCCCGCAGCGTCCTCGACAGCGAACTCGAGCAGCGAGCGCGCCACGCGGCCATAGACGTCCATCAGCGCCAGGGACTCGATCTTCCGGTCGGCATGACGCAGGCGCTGCACCAGGCCGCGCATGATGTTGTAGGCCATCGACGAGTTCTCGGGCAGGCAGCGCGCGAACGCGTCGCGGCCCAGCATGAGAACGTCGCACTGGATCTCGGTGCGGACCGTGGCGGAGTGCGGCTCGTCATCGATGAGGCTCATTTCGCCGAGGTAATCGCCGGGGTGCAGCGTGGCCAGGATGACCTCGCGGCCCCGGCTGTCGGCACTGGTCACGCGGGCGCGGCCGGTGAGGATGATGTAGAGCGCATCGGACTTCTTGCCCTGCTCCACGACGACTTCGGCACGCTTGAAACGCTTCTTGATGATCGCATCCGCAATGCTTGCGGACTGCGTGGCCGTCAGCGACGCGAACAAAGGAACGCGCCGAAGCAATTCAAGATTGGACAGCATCGACATTAATCAATCCCTGATACGGCGCGCTGAACCGATTCCAAAGGCAAGCCGATGGATTACTACAATCGCGCGCATTGAAAACACCGTGCACCCGGTGTTGAACCGGGCGGTGATACTCCATATATATCGCTACCACCCTGAAAATGTACACGCTGAAGCAGCGCATATCCTAGGTTTTCTACTCATGTCCGCTCCCCAACACGCCAAGGTTTTGATTCTGGGCTCCGGCCCGGCCGGCTATACCGCCGCCGTCTACGCAGCCCGCGCAAACCTTCAGCCCTTGCTCATCACAGGCATCGCCCAGGGCGGCCAACTGATGACCACCACCGAGGTCGACAACTGGCCGGCCGACGTGCATGGCGTCCAGGGGCCGGAGCTGATGCAGCGCTTTCTCGAGCATGCCGAGCGCTTCAAGACGCAGATCGTGTTCGACCACATCAACAAGGTCGACCTGGGCAAGCGCCCCTTCACCCTCACCGGCGACAGCGGCACGTACACCTGCGATTCGTTGATCATTGCCACAGGCGCTTCCGCCAAGTACCTGGGCCTCGATTCGGAACAGAAGTTCATGGGACGCGGCGTCTCCGCATGCGCAACCTGCGACGGCTTCTTCTACCGCGAGCAGGAGGTCTGCGTGATCGGCGGCGGCAACACGGCCGTCGAGGAAGCGCTGTACCTCGCCAACATCGCGAACAAGGTCACGCTGGTTCATCGCCGGGACAAGTTTCGCGCCGAGCCCATCCTGATCGACAAACTCAAGGAGAAGGTCGCCGAAGGCAAGATCGTGCTGAAGCTGCACAACGAGCTCGACCAGGTGCTGGGCGACGACACGGGCGTGACGGGCATCCGGATCAAGAGCACGCAAACCAGCGAGACCGAGCAGATCGACCTCAAGGGCTGCTTCATTGCCATCGGGCATCACCCCAACACCGATATCTTCCAGGGCCAGCTGGAGATGAAGGACAACTACATCCTGACCCGTTCCGGCCTGCAGGGCTTCGCCACGATGACCAGCATTCCGGGCGTCTTCGCCGCCGGCGACGTGCAGGACAACGTGTACCGCCAGGCCATCACGAGTGCGGGCACCGGCTGCATGGCTGCCCTGGATGCGCAGCGCTTCCTCGAGCAGGACGGCACCCTCTAAACGCCAGGCCGCCCGAAAGGGCTATAATCCAAGGCTTTGCCGAAATAGAGCTCTTCCAAGGAGTTGCGGCAAAGCCGGGGTACCGCCACCCGTTTCTGGCGAGGTCAAGCTGCAAAACACCTGCAATCACCGGCGCAAGCCACGATTGCGCCGGTGCCAGCTGTTCAAGAAAGAGTGTCCACATGGCACGCGTATGCGACGTAACGGGCAAAGGCCCGATGGTCGGAAACAATGTTTCCCACGCCAACAACAAAACCAAGCGCCGGTTCCTGCCGAACCTGCAATACCGCCGTTTCTGGGTCGAGACCGAAAACCGCTGGGTTCGCCTGCGCGTTTCGAGCGCTGCACTGCGCCTGATCGACAAGAACGGTATCGACGCCGTGCTCGCAGACCTGCGTGCACGCGGCCAAGCTTAAGGAGCTGAATCATGGCAACGAGCAAAGGCGGACGCGAAAAGATCAAGCTGGAATCCACCGCGGGTACCGGCCACTTCTACACGACCAGCAAGAACAAGAAGACGATGCCTGAAAAGATGTCGATCATGAAGTTCGACCCCAAGGCACGCAAGCACGTCGAATACAAGGAAATCAAGCTGAAGTAATTCGGCCCTGGTTTTCCAAACAAGAACCCGCTGCTTACCCAGCGGGTTTTTTGTTGTCCGCCGCTGTATGTCGAACAGTCGGCAGGCGTAAAAAAGCCGGCCCGCAGGCCGGCTTTTTCAATTCAGAAAACCCGCGACTCAGGCGCGCGCAGCGCGCAGGCGGGTCGAGAACTCCCGCAGGCCCGCAATGCCACTGGCTTCCGCACGGTGGCACCAGGCCGCCAGATCGGCCGCCAGCTGCTCGCGCGACTGCGACGTGTTCAGCCAGAGCTGACGCAGCTCTTCACGCATCGTCACCATCTTGTCGAGCACCGGGTGGGCGGCTCGGGCCTGCACGAGATGCGTGCGGGCCGATGCAGGCACCTTGTCGTCGTCACGGTGAAGCCAACGCTTGGCTGCCTTGAGCACCGACAGGTCGGCACCCTTGGTCTTGAGCTGGGCCAGCTCTTCGCTGGTCGCACGGCGCATTTCGCGGGCATAGCCGGCCATGACTTCGTAGCGGTTGGCAATGACAGCCTCGAGCGTCTTCTCGTTGGCCACGGGCTGGATGTCGCCCATCTGCATCTTCGGCGGCACCTTCTTGACCTTGGCCCAACCGATCGCCTGCATGATCTGGATGTAGATCCAGCCGATGTCGAATTCGTACTTCTTGACCGAGAACTTGGCCGACGTCGGGTACGTGTGGTGGTTGTTGTGCAACTCTTCGCCACCGATGATCAGGCCCCAGGGCATGATGTTGCGGCTGGCATCGGGCGCCTCGAAGTTGCGGTAGCCCCAGTAGTGGCCGATGCCGTTGATGATGCCGGCGGCGGTGATCGGGATCCAGAGCATCTGGACAGCCCACACGGCCATGCCGAGCGTGCCGAACAGCGCCAGGTTGATGATCAGCATCAGGCCGACGCCCTGCCAGCTGTAGCGCGTGTAGAGGTTGCGCTCGATCCAGTCATCGGGCGTGCCGTGACCGTAGCGCTCCATCGTTTCCTTGTTCTTCGACTCGGCGCGATAAAGCTCGGCGCCGCGCCAGAGCACTTCGTCGATGCCCTTGACCTGCGGGCTGTGCGGGTCCTCCTGCGTTTCGCATTTGGCGTGGTGCTTGCGGTGAATGGCAACCCATTCCTTCGTCACCATGCCGGTGCCGAGCCACAGCCAGAAGCGGAAGAAGTGCGAGGGGATCGGGCCCAGATCCATGGCACGGTGCGTCTGCGTACGGTGCAGGAAGATCGTGACCGCGGCAATCGTGATGTGCGTGGTGACGAGCGTGTACAGCACGACTTGCCACCATGTGATGTCCCACAAGCCGTGTCCAAGCCATTGGATGGCCGCATTGAGAACGGCAGAGTCAGGAAGCAACATTGAGTCAGGTACTCCATGGCCACACGAAGGTGCAGCCTTTAGATAACCAGCGATTTTAAGGGGGCAAGGCCAGAACGAGGCCTTTTACCCCTCAGGAAAAGCGCTGATTAACCCTAATTTGGAGTCCCGCCCCTATTTGCGGTTCCACACCGCCGCAAAGAAACCGTCGGTCGAATGACGGTGCGGCCACAGCCGCAGGTAGCGCCTGCCGTCCGCCCCGCCGGCGCAAAGCGCCTCGAAACCCTCCACCTTGAGCCCCTGCAGCAGTTCTGCGGCGTCCTGGGGCTCGAAATCGGGGTTGGCGGCGCCAAAAGCCTCGGCAATGGCCTCGTTTTCCTCTGGCAGCACGCTGCAGGTGGCATAAACCAGCCGCCCGCCCGATTTCACCAGCCGGGCAGCGCTTTGCAGGATCGCCGTCTGCTTGACCGTCAGCTCTTCCACCGACTTGGGCGACTGGCGCCATTTCAGGTCGGGATTGCGGCGCAGCGTTCCAAGCCCCGAGCAGGGGGCGTCGACAAGCACGYGGTCGATCTTGCCCGCCAGGCGCTTGATCCGGTCGTCCCGCTCATGCGCGATCGCAGCCGGGTGGACGTTCGACAGCTTGCTGCGCGCCAGCCGCGGCTTGAGCGCGTCGAGCCGGTGCGCCGAGGTGTCGAAAGCGTAGAGACGGCCGGTATTGCGCATCGTGGCGCCGATGGCCAGCGTCTTGCCGCCCGCGCCGGCGCAGAAATCGACCACCATCTCGCCACGCTTGGCATCCAGCAGGAGCGCCAGCAGCTGGGAGCCCTCGTCCTGCACCTCGACCGCGCCGCGAGTGAACGCGTCGAGCTTGGTCAGCGCCGGCTTGCCTTCGATGCGCAAGCCCCAGGGCGAGAACGGCGTTGCTTCCGATTTGATAGCAGCCTTTGCAAGCTCTTCCTTCACTTCCGCCCGCTTGTCGGTCAACGCGTTGACGCGCAGATCGAGCGGCGCCGGCTGCTGCAGGCTTTCGACCAGCGGCCAGAAGCCGTCGCCGAGCTGGGCCTTGAGCGGCGCCACCAGCCATTCGGGCAGGTTGTGGCGATGGCGTTCGAGCAGGTCCTCCTGCTTGACGGCATCGCAGTTGTCGAGCCAGCGCTTCTCGGTGTCGTTGAGTGCGCTCTTGAGGAAGTCGCGCGGGCCGTAGAAGCCGAGGATCGCCATGCGGCGCTCCTTCGAACCGCTGCCCGAAGGCGAGAGGTGGTCGAACAAGAGCTTCTTGCGCAGGACGGTGTAGACGGTCTCGGCCAGCGTGGCGCGCTCGCGCGGACCGAACTCGCGGTGGTCGCGGAAAAAGCGCGAAACGACCTGGTCGGCCGGGTGATCGAATTTCAGGACAAGGCCGACCAGATCGGCGGTGGCCTCCAACAGGGCTTTGGGGTGCATCCCCCGATTGTCTCAGGCGGTCGCCCGGTCAAGCCTCGCGCGTCCAGACCGCCCCGAAAGCATGCTGCTCGATGTCCGCCAGCGTGGGCGAATGGCCGGCCCAGAGTACCAGCGCCGCGCCCGGCAGGCTCAGCGTCTGCTCGAGCTGGCGGCACAGCTGCCAGCGGTCGTCATCGTCGAGCCCGGGCAGTTCGACGAACACGATGTACGCACGGCGCCAGGGAAATTCGCGCAGGTTCTTGCGCACCAGCCAGGCCCGCGAAACGGGAAGGCAGCGCACGAAATCCGCCCTCAGTTCGCCCAACTCGTGGTCATTCAGGTCGTGCCGCGTGACCTGGCTGAAGAAAGGCGTGCCGGTGATTTCCTCCCAGGCACGCGCCTCGGCCTCTTCTGCTTCCTTGAGCCGGCCGCGCCACAGCTTGAGCGCTTCTTCATCGTGCGGCCCGGCATCGGGGTCTTCGAGCGAAGCGACAGCGCTCTTGGCGGCCCACCAGCGGCTGGCTGCACCGGACCGGTGCAGCTGCTCGAGCACCGCGAGGCGGGCGCCGCGATCGCTCACCGGCAGCATCTGGACCAGGCCGCGCAACGCTCCAGGATGCTCCGGCGCGATCTTCAGGGCACTCTCATAGCGGACGCGCACAGGTGCCGCCGGATCGAGCCGGCGCTCGGAATCGGCCCACTCGACCATCTCGTCGGGCGTGTTGCGCTCGCCGCGCGCCGCCAGCACCCCGATGCGCTCGCGGATGCGCGACCGGTGCGCATGGTGCTGCTTCCAGTCACTGGCATGGGCACGGCGCCACTGGTTGTCGAAATGTCCGATCCATTTGGCGCTGTCGGCCAGCAGTTCGAGTGCCGGGCGCTCCGACCAGGGTGGCAGGACCGCCTTCTGGCCCAGCGCCTCCAGCCGGTCACGCAGCACCGGGTGGGTGTCGTCCAGGTCGCTGACGCGGCGCATCGCCTCGCGCAGCGCCTGGCGGGCGAAGTCGTCGCTCGGCGGCGTACGGGCACGCTGGTGCAGGGCCGCGAACGGCCCCGGCGGCTGCGGCTCCAGTTCGGCGCGGGCCCAGTGCGAGGGCCAGAACTCGTTGGCGTACCAGCTGCCCTTGATCGCGATCTCGGTCAGGGCGGCGGCGGCCACGGTCGTGCCCAGCAGCCGGCCCGAGATGCGGTCGGCCTCGTACTCGTCCTGCCGGGCCAGCGCGAAGGTCTTGGCCGCAAAGCGCGGGAAGTACCAGTGAAAGAAGGCCTGCGAAAACAGCGCCATCACGCCTTCGTTGCGCTGCAGGTTGGCGTCCAGCTTGAGCCAGGAAAGCCGCGTGCGGTAGATCCAGGCGCTCAACTTGCCGTGGTTGCCGCGCAGGTGGCCGTATTCGTGCGCGAGCACCGACAGCAGCCGCCGCCGGTCGAGCATCATCAGGAGCGGCAGGCCGATGCTGAGCGAGTTGACCGCGCCGCCGAACAGGCCGAAGCGCGGCACCTGGCGGATGCTGGCGTTGAAGTCGTCGTCGAGGTAGACATGGTGGACCGGCGGGCCCTTGATCTTGCCGCGGATGCGGTCCAGCGCTTCGAAGAGGGCCGGCGCATCGGCGCGCGAAAGCGCCCTGCCCTCGGGCTCGTCGAAGCGCACCCAGAGCGCACGCAGCGTGGCCCAGAGCAGCCCCGCGGCAAAGACCAGGAGCCAGCCGCGCGTGAAATTGAAACGTTCGCGCCCGAGGGCCGAAACCACCCAGACAATGATGCCCACCGCGAGACCGAGACAGCCCAGCACCCACAGGTAGCCGAGCGCGGCAAATGCTGCGACGCTGCGCCGGTAGCGCACGCTGTCGTCGGCACTGGCATGCTCGCTCAGCCGAACCAGGTGAACAAAATCCGCGCGATCCATTCGACTCCCGTCAAATCAAGCACCGACAGTTTTTGAAGAAAGAAGCCCCCGTTGAACGACGACGACCTGCCACCCCTGATCGAAACGCCGCTTGGCCGCTACCGCCACTACAAGGGCGGCGAATACGAAGTCCTGGGCACCGTGCGCCACAGCGAGACCCTCGAGCCCATGACGCTGTACCGCGCCCTCTACGGGGCTCACGGCCTCTGGGTCCGCCCCGCCGCGATGTTCGGGGAAACCGTCGACATCGATGGCGTGCCGCAGCGAAGATTCACGCTGATCTAGCCGGACTTCCGCGATCCGTATCAGCCGCAGCGAACGTCGGTCACGCGGCTGCGCACGTCGACATCGAGGTTGAGTCGCCCGCCGTTGAGTTCCATCGTGACGACGTCGCCGGGCTTCAGCACGCGCACGATTCCTGCGCCGGCGCGAACCCGGGCTGCGGCTTCGAGCTGCGGCGTCAACAGCTGGCCAACGGCAAATCTGGCGCCATCGGCATTGCACTGATACACGGGCGCCGGCCGGGCGGCGGAGGCTGGTGCGGGCGCCGGTGCCGACGCAGCGCAGCCCGCCACCAGGGCGGCAACGGCAACAGTCGGCAGCAGCGATTGGGTTTTCTTCTTCACTTCTAACTCCCGAAGACCCGCGAATATAAACAAATTTAACGAATGTGACGCGATGTATCTGACAACCATCCGGCAATGGCGCGTGGATACAACTGATGCTCCTGCGCCAGAACCCTGCCCGCCAGCGTCGCGGCGGTGTCGTCCGGCAACACCGGCACGACGGCTTGCGCCAGGATCGGTCCGTGGTCGAGTTCGGTGGTGACCTGGTGGACGGTCACGCCGGCCACCTTGCAGCCCGCATCGATGGCGCGCTGGTGGGTGTTCAGCCCGGGAAACGCCGGCAGCAGCGAAGGATGGATGTTGATAAGCCGGCCTGCATAACGCCCGACAAAGCCCGGCGTCAGGATGCGCATGAACCCCGCCAGCACCACCAGCGCCGGGGAATGCACGTCGACAGCCTTTGCCAGCGCTTCGTCGAAGGCCTCGCGGGTCGGGAATTCCTTGTGCGGGACCACGGCGGTTTCGATGCCGTGCGACCTGGCGAGCGCAAGCCCCCCGGCTTCCGCCTTGTTGCTGACGACCGCCGCCACGCGCGCGTCGAACCGCTCGGCCCAGCGGTCGCGTTCCGCGGCGCGCACGATGGCCGCCATGTTGGAGCCGCCGCCGGAGATCAGGATCACGATGTTCTTCATGGGAGGCGGGATTATCCGTGCTCGACAGTCGCCGCCGGACCGCCCCAAGGCGAGCCGCGCCTCACCCTGGAGGGTGGCTTGTCGCGGCGCGGACACCGGATCGCAGCACGACCGTGCTAAAACTCGCAATTCCGGAGACACACCGCGTTTGCGGTGAACCGTTCAACACAGCGAGGCACGCATGGATTTGAGCTTCACACCCGAAGAACAGAAGTTCCGCGAAGAGGTTCGCGCCTGGGTCAAAGAAAACCTTCCCAAAGAAATTTCGCACAAGGTGCACAACGCGCTCGAACTGACGCGCGACGATCTGCAGGGCTGGGCCAAGATCCTCGGCAAGAAGGGCTGGCTCGGCTACGGATGGCCCAAGGAATTCGGCGGCCCCGGCTGGACCGCCATCCAGCGCCACCTGTTCGAGGAAGAAACCGCCCTCGCCGGTGCGCCGCGCATCATTCCCTTCGGCCCCGTGATGGTCGCCCCGGTGATCATGGCCTTCGGCAACGCCGAGCAGCAGAAGCGCTTCCTGCCCGGCATCGCCAGCGGCGAAGTCTGGTGGAGCCAGGGCTACAGCGAACCCGGTTCGGGCTCCGACCTCGCCTCGGTCAAGACCAAGGCAGAGCGCCAGGGCGACAAGTACATCGTCAACGGCCAGAAGACCTGGACCACGCTCGGCCAGTATGGCGACTGGATGTTCAACCTCGTGCGCACCAGCAACGAAGGCAAGCCGCAGACCGGCATCAGCTTCCTGCTGCTCGACATGAAGTCGCCCGGCGTCACGGTGCGCCCGATCAAACTGCTCGACGGCGGCCACGAGGTGAACGAAGTGTTCTTCGACAACGTCGAAGTGCCGGCCGAAAACCTGATCGGCGAAGAGAACAAGGGCTGGACCTACGCCAAGCACCTGCTCTCGCACGAGCGCACCAACATCGCCGACGTGAACCGCGCCAAGCGCGAGCTCGAGCGTTTGAAGCGCATCGCCAGGAGCGAAGGCGTCTACGACGACCAGCGCTTCCGCGACGAGATCGCCAAGCTCGAAGTCGACATCGTCGCGCTCGAGATGATGGTGCTGCGCGTGCTCTCGGCCGCCACCTCAGGCAAGAACTCGCTCGACGTCGCGGGCCTGCTCAAGATCCGCGGCAGCGAGATCCAGCAGCGCTACAGCGAACTGATGATGCTGGCCGGCGGCCCGTACTCGCTGCCGCTGATTCGCGAAGCGATGGAGGCCGGCTGGCAGGGCAACTTCCCCGGCGGCAACCCGGCCATCGCACCGCTCGCATCGACCTTCTTCAACATGCGCAAGACCACCATCTACGGCGGCTCCAACGAAGTGCAACGCAACATCGTCGCGCAGACGGTTCTGGGCTGAGGAGACACACAACATGGATTTCAATTTCACCGACGACCAGGAACAACTGCGCGACGCCGTTCGCAAGTGGGTCGACAAGGGCTATGACTTCGAGCGCCGCCGCGGCATCGAGGCCCAGGGCGGCTTCTCGCGCGAGGCCTGGGACGAACTGGCCGAACTCGGCCTGGGCGGCCTCTACATCGGCGAGGACGACGGCGGCCTGGGCATGGGCCCGGTGGCCGGCATGGTCGTGATGGAAGAGCTGGGCCGCGGCATCGTGCTGGAGCCCTTCGCGCAGACGCTGATCGCAGGCGCCGTGCTCAGCGGCTACGCCGAGGAAAACATCAAGGAAGACTGGCTGCCGCGCATCGCGGGCGGCCAGGCCATCGTGGTGCTGGCCTACCAGGAGCGCAAGGCGCGCTACCGGCTCGACGTGTGCGAGGCCCACGCCGTGAAGACCGGCAACGGCTGGTCGCTGAACGGCGCCAAGAGCGTGGTACCCGTGGGCGACGAAGCCGACGCCTTCCTGGTCCCTGCCAAGGTGGACGGCAAGATCGCCCTCTTCCTGGTCGAACGCAACGCCAGCGGCGTCGAGGCCCGCGGCTACGGCACGCAGGACGGCGGCCGCGCGGCCGAGGTCGTGTTCGACAAGGCCGACGCCACGCTGGTCACGGCCGACGGCCTGGCGGCGCTCGAATACGCGGTCGACGTCGGCATTGCCGCCACCTGCGCCGAAGCGGTCGGCGTGATGGACAAGACCGTGGCCCTCACCATCGACTACATGAACCAGCGCAAGCAGTTCGGCGTGACCATCTCCACCTTCCAGGCGCTGCGCCATCGCGTCGCCGACATGAAGATGCAGCTCGAACTCGCACGCTCGATGAGCTACTACGCGACGCTCAAGCTCAACGCCCCGGCCGCCGAGCGGCGCCAGGCGCTGGCGCGCGCCAAGTACCAGCTGGGTACGTCGATGCGCTTCGTCGCCGCGAACTCGGTGCAGCTGCACGGCGGCATCGGGGTGACGGACGAATACATCGGCAGCCACTACTTCCGCAAGCTCACCCAGCTCGAGATGACCTTCGGCGACACCCTGCACCACCTGGGCGAGGTGTCGTCACGCATGCAGGAAACGGCGGGCGTCTTCGCCTGACGGTGTTTTTCCCATAGCATCCAACGCCCGCCCGCCTTGCGCCGGCGGGCATTTTTTTACTTGGAACCTGGCCAGGAACGAAACATGCAATCCCGCCGCACCCTCCTTGCCATCGCGATGACAGGGCTCGCCTCCACCGCCGTGCTGACCGCCTGCGTCACCGCCCCGACGCCCTCGTACACCGAACGCCCCCCGATCGTGTTCATGCACGGCAACGGCGATTCGGCGGCGCTCTGGCAGACCACGATCTGGCGTTTCGAATCGAATGGCTGGCCGCGCGACCGGCTCTTTGCGGTCGACCAGCCCAACCCGGTGGCCCGCGACGACGATGCCGTGGCCCAGCCGGGCCGCAGCTCGACCACCGATTCGGCGGTCTTCCTGAAGGCCGAAGTCGACAAGGTGCTGAAGGCCACGGGCGCCAGCAAGGTGGTGCTGCTCGGCAATTCGCGCGGCGGCAACACCATTCGCAACTACGTGCAGAACGGCGGGGGTGCGGCTGTCGTGAGCCATGTGGTGCTGGGCGGCAACCCGGCGCACGGCATCTGGGCGGTGAAGGACTTCCGCGAGAACAACGAGTTCTCGGGCCTCTCGGGCTTCATGCAGCAACTCAATGCGCCGAAGGGAGCGAACGGCGACGAGGTCACGCCCGGCGTGAAGTGGCTCACGCTGCGCTCGGACAACAACGACAAGTACGCGCAGCCCGACGGCGTGTGGATCGGCGTGCCCGGCAAGCCGACCAACATCGGCTTCGACGGGCCGGCGCTCAAGGGCGCGACCAATGTCGTGCTGCCGCGCGTCGATCACCGCGAGACCTCGTTCTCGCCCGCGGCATTTGCGGCGACCTGGCAGTTCCTGACCGGCGAGGCGCCGCGCAACACGGCGGTCGCGGCCGAAACGAACGTCGTGCTCGACGGCCGTGCGATCGGTGCGGAGAACCTCTCGCTGAACGGCGGGCAGCTCACGGTCTACGCCATCGATCCGGCCACGGGCGCGCGGCGCGGCAATGCCGTGCACAGCAAGAACATCGGCGCAGACGGCCGATGGGGCCCGTTCAGCGCGCGCGGCGACACGGCCTACGAGTTCGCCCTCAGCGCGCCCGGCTACGGCACCACGCACATCTACCGCAGCCCGTTCCCGCGAAGCAGCGGCTTCGTGAACCTGCGCCCCGAGCGCGTCACGCCGGCCGATGGCGGCGCCAATTCGATCGTCGTCTTCACGCGGCCCCGCGGATATTTCGATGCGCAGCGCGACACCATGCGCTTCGACGGCCAGAGCCCGCCAGCCGGCGTACCGCCCAAGGGCTCGGGCGTGTCGAGTTCGAGGCTGCGGATTGCCGCGGCCGACCCGCAGCGCGCGGTCACCGGCGAATTCAACGGCGAACGCATCACCGGCCTGACGTGGCCCGCAGCGAAGGAGCATGTGACGGTGCTCGAACTGACCTACTGAGGACCGCAGGCATGAACGACGCGGCCTCTCCTTTCGTGCTGAAGACGCGCGACGCGCGCGGCGTGGTCAGACTGACGCTGAACCGCCCAGCCTCTTTCAATGCGCTCTCGGAAGGCATGCTCGGCGCGCTCGAACAAGCGCTCGGCGAGATCGCGGCCGACGACACCGCACGCGCGGTCGTCGTCGCGGCGGCAGGCAAGGCCTTCTGCGCGGGCCACGACCTGAAGGAGATGCGCGCCGAGCCCTCGCTGGGCTACTACCGGCAACTCTTCGAGCGCTGCGGCGCGATGATGCTGTCGATCCAGCGCCTTCCGGTGCCCGTGATCGCGCGTGTGCACGGCATCGCGACCGCAGCGGGCTGCCAGCTGGTCGCGGTCTGCGATCTGGCCGTGGCCTCGAGCGAGGCCCGCTTTGCGGTCAGTGGCGTCAACGTGGGGCTGTTCTGCGCGACGCCAAGCGTCACGCTGTCGCGCAACCTCGGACGCAAGGAGGCCTTCGAGATGCTGGTGACCGGCGAATTCATCAGCGCACAGGAAGCCCGGGAGAAGGGCCTGGTCAATCGGGTGGCAGCGCCTGCCGAACTCGACACTGCGGTCGAAGCGCTGGTCGCCAGCATCGTCGCCAAGCCCCGCAAGGCGCTCGCGCTCGGCAAGGCACTGTTCTACCGCCAGCTCGAAACCGGCATCGAGGCCGCGCTGGCCGATGCCAGCCAGACCATGGCCTGCAACATGATGGACGAAAGCGCGCTGGAAGGCGTTCAGGCCTTCATCGAAAAACGCCCGCCGGACTGGAAGCGCTAGGTATCGTGCAGCCGCGAACTCTGCGGCAAATGAGCCATCAGGAATTCCATCTGGTCCGCCAGGATGCGGCGGTTTCGCAGGATGAAATCTTCCCAGAGGCTGGGCACATAGGGCGCATACAGCAGCGGCATGTTCGCCTGCTCGGGCGTGCGACTGCTCTTGCGGTGGTTGCACGGCTTGCAGGCCGTGACCACGTTCATCCAGGTGTCGATGCCCTTCTGGGCAAACGGGATGATGTGTTCGCGCGTGAGCTCTTCTTCATGGAAATGACCACCGCAATAAGCGCAGACGTTGCGGTCGCGCGAGAACAGCTTGCTGTTGGTGAGCCCCGGACGCTGGGTGAAGGGATTGATGCGTGGCACGCCCTTGGTGCCGATGATGCTGTTGATCGCAATCTGCGACTGCTCCCCCGTGATGGCGTTGTGGCCCCCGCGAAACACCGCCACCTGCGCGCCCACTTCCCAGCGAACTTCATCCGCCGCATAGTGGATCACCGCCTGTTCGAGCGATATCCATGACTGGGGCAGCCCTTGGGCCGACAGCTTCAAGACCTTCACCAACGTCTCCTCAAAAAGGGAAGAACCACGGAAAGACCAGGGACACGGAGCGCATCGGAGACCCACGCCAGACAACGCGCTGCGTCACAATATACCGGCTTTGTGACAAATCGGCCTGATTCGCCCATTTGACGGGCGAAAGGCGCTATCAAAAAGATACCCACCCATGCAGGTTTTCCGCGGCTTCCGGCACCCGGGCGTAGCTCCGGCCTGCGCCCTCACGATCGGGAATTTCGACGGCGTGCACCGTGGCCACCAGGCCATGCTCGCGCTCTTGCAGACCGAGGCCCGCCAGCGCGGGCTGCCGAGTTGCGTGCTGACGTTCGAGCCGCACCCACGCGACTATTTCGCCRCCCTGACCAAGAAGCCCGACCTCGCGCCGGCGCGCATCGGCACGCTGCGCGACAAGCTCGGCGCGCTCGCCGCCTGCGGCGTGGCGCAGACCATCGTGCTGCCCTTCGACGGACGGCTCGCCTCCCAGTCGCCCGAGCAATTCATCCAGAACGTGCTGATGGACGGCCTGGGTGCGCGCTATGTGCTGGTGGGCGACGACTTCCGCTTCGGCGCCAAGCGGGCCGGCGACTACGCCATGCTCGATGCGGCCGGCGACGCCCGCGGTTTCGACGTGGCGCGCATGAACAGCTACGAAGTTCACGGCCTGCGCGTTTCCAGTTCCGCGGTGCGCGAGGCGCTGGCCGAGGGCCGCATGGCCGACGCCCAGACCCTGCTCGGCCGGCCCTACGCCATCTCGGGTCATGTGGTCCATGGCCGCAAGCTCGGCCGCGCGCTGGGCGCCTCGGCCCCGGGCCGGGACGACGGATTCCGCACCCTCAACCTGCGCTTCAAGCACTGGAAACCGGCTGCCAGCGGCATCTTCGCGGTGCTGGTGCACGGCCTGGCCGACCAGCCATTGCCCGGCGTGGCCAACCTCGGCGTGCGTCCCTCGCTGGACGCCAATGACGTCAATGCCGGCCGGGTCCTGCTGGAGACGCATTGCCTCGAGTGGCCCTCGCATCTGGGCGCCGAAGGGGCCTACGGTAAAATCGTCCGCGTGGAACTCCTGCACAAACTGCACGACGAATTGCGCTACACCAGCCTCGAGGCCCTGACTGCGGGCATCGCCAAGGATGGGCGCGACGCACGTGCGTTCTTTGCATCGACCCACGCCGAAACCCACCGCCAGACCACGCGCGATCGAATTTAGCCCTGCACGCACCGTGCTGCCGCCCTTCGACAAGCTCAGGGCGAACGGCTTTTCTTCCGCGCCGACGCCTTTTCCTTTTCCGGGCAGTTCGGGCCGAGCCTGTCGAAGCCCCCTGTTTCGCACCCCAACATGTCTGACGCTGCTTCCTCCACCGATTACCGTTCCACGCTGAACCTGCCCGACACCCCCTTCCCGATGCGCGGCGACCTGCCCAAGCGCGAACCGGGCTGGGTGAAGGAATGGAACGACGAAGGCCGCTATCACCGCCTGCGCGACGCCCGTCACGGCGCGCCCAAGTTCATCCTGCACGACGGCCCGCCGTACGCCAACGGCCAGATCCACATGGGCCATGCGGTGAACAAGATCCTGAAGGACATGATCACCAAGGCGCGCCAGCTCGAGGGCTTCGACGCGCTCTACGTGCCCGGCTGGGACTGCCACGGCCTGCCGATCGAGAACGCCATCGAAAAGCAGTACGGCCGCAACCTGAGCCGCGACGAGATGCAGGCCAAGAGCCGCGCCTACGCCACCGAACAGATCGCGCAGCAGATGCTCGACTTCCAGCGCCTGGGCGTGCTGGGCGAATGGGACCACCCCTACAAGACGATGGACTTCGCGAACGAAGCCGGCGAGCTGCGCGCGTTCAAGCGCGTGATCGAGCGCGGCTTCGTGTACCGCGGCCTGAAGCCCGTGTACTGGTGCTTCGACTGCGGCTCGTCGCTGGCCGAGTTCGAGATCGAATACGCCGACAAGAAGAGCCAGACCCTCGACGTGGCCTTCAAGGCGCACGAGCGCGAGAAGGTGCTCAAGGCCTTCGAGACCGACCACACGATCCTCGGCGACATCTTCGCCGTGATCTGGACCACCACCGCGTGGACCATCCCGGCCAACCAGGCGATCAACCTCAACCCGGAGATCGAGTACTCGCTGGTCGACACCGAGCGCGGCCTGCTGATCCTGGCCAATTCGCTGGTCGAGATGTGCATGACGCGCTATGCGCTCGACGGCAAGGTGCTGGCCACGGTCAAGGGCGAGAAGCTCGGCGGCCTGGAGTTCGAGCACCCGCTGTACGACGTCGACGCAGGCTACAAGCGCCTGTCGCCGGTGTACCTGGCCGACTACGCCACCGCCACCGACGGCACGGGCCTCGTCCACTCCTCGCCCGCCTACGGCGTGGACGACTTCAACTCCTGCATCGCCCACGGCGTGGCCTACGACGACATCCTGAACCCGGTGCRGGGCAACGGCAGCTACGCGCCCGACTTCCCGCTCTTCGGCGGCCAGAACATCTGGAAGGCCGTGCCGGTGATCATCGCCGCGCTGCGCGATGCCAATCGCCTGCTGGCCACCGAGGCCATCACCCACAGCTACCCGCACTGCTGGCGCCACAAGACGCCGGTGATCTACCGCGCTGCGGCCCAGTGGTTCATCCGCATGGACGAGGGTGAAGGCGTGTTCACCAAGGACAAGGCGCCCAAGTCGCTGCGCCAGACCGCACTCGACGCCATCGAGGAGACCAGCTTCTACCCCGAGAACGGCAAGGCGCGCCTGCACGACATGATCGCCGGCCGGCCCGACTGGTGCATCAGCCGCCAGCGCAGCTGGGGCGTGCCGATCCCGTTCTTCCTGCACAAGGATTCGGGCGAACTGCATCCGCGCACGATGGAAATCCTCGACCAGGCCGCCGACATCGTCGAGAAGGGCGGCATCGAGGCCTGGAGCCGCGTCACGGTCGAAGAGATCCTCGGCGCCGAGGATGCGCCGCACTACACCAAGAGCACCGACATCCTCGAGGTGTGGTTCGACTCGGGCTCGACCTTCTATCACGTGCTGCGCGGCACGCACCCCAACGTGCACCACGAGACGGGTCCGGAAGCCGACCTGTACCTCGAAGGCCACGACCAGCATCGCGGGTGGTTCCACTCGTCGCTCCTGATCGCCTGCGCGCTGGAAGACCGCGCGCCGTACCGGGGCCTGCTCACGCACGGCTTCACGGTGGATGCCAAGGGCATCAAGATGAGCAAGTCGCTCAAGAACGGCATCGACCCGCAGGAGATCAGCAGCAAGCTGGGTGCGGAAATCATCCGCCTCTGGGTGGCCGCAAGCGACTACTCGGGCGACATCGCGGGCGACGACAAGATCCTCGCGCGGGTGGTCGACTCGTACCGCCGCATCCGCAACACGCTGCGCTTCCTGCTCGCGAACACCAGCGACTTCGACATCGCGAAGGACGCCGTGCCGCTCGACCAGCTGCTCGAGATCGACCGCTATGCACTGGCCCGCGCGTCGCAGTTCCAGGCCGAGATCCTCGCGCACTACAAGGTGTACGAGTTCCATCCGGTGGTGGCCAAGCTGCAGATCTACTGCTCGGAAGACCTGGGCGGCTTCTACCTCGACATCCTGAAGGACCGCCTCTACACCACGGCGCCGGGCTCGCTTGCCCGTCGCAGCGCCCAGACGGCGCTCTGGCACATCTCGCAAGCCATGCTGCGCTGGATGGCGCCGTTCCTCAGCTTCACGGCCGAGGAAGCCTGGAAGTTCGTGAGCACCGGCAAGCCGGGCGAATCGATCTTCGCGCAGACGTACAGCCAGTTCGCCGCGCCCGACGAAGCCTTGCTGGCGAAGTGGGGCCGCATCCGCGAGATCCGCGACGTGGTCAACAAGGACATCGAGGCCGTGCGTGCCGAGGGCAGGGTCGGCTCGTCGCTGCAGGCCAACCTGAGGCTCAGCGCACCGGCCGGCGACTTTGCGCTGCTGAACACGCTGGGTGAAGACCTCAAGTTCGTCTTCATCGCCTCCGCCATCGAGCTGGCCGCGGGCGAGACGCTGTCTACCGCGGTGGTGCCCAGTACGGCGCAGAAGTGCGAGCGTTGCTGGCACTACCGCGACGACGTGGGCCATGACCCGGCACACCCGACGATCTGCGGGCGTTGCACGAGCAACCTGTTCGGCGCCGGCGAATCGAGGAGCTTTGCCTGATGGCGGCCGCACGTTCCGCGTCGGCATCGCGTTCGCGTGGTGGGAGCCTCGGCATCTGGCCCTGGCTCGGGTTGGCGGTGATCATCGTGATCATCGACCAGTTCACCAAGACGCTGATCCTGGGCTACTACAAGCTCGGTGACGCGACCTACGTCACCAGCTTCTTCAATGTCGTGCGGGCGCACAACACGGGCGCTGCCTTCTCGTTCCTGGCCGATCACTCGGGGTGGCAGCGCTGGTTCTTCACGGCGATCGGCGTGGCGGCTGCGCTGTTCATCGTCTGGATGCTGAAGTCGCATGCGGGGCAGAAGCTCTTTTCGTTCTCGATGGCTTGCATCCTGGGTGGGGCCATCGGGAATGTGATCGACCGGATGATGCACGGCTATGTCGTGGACTTTCTGAGCTTCCACGCCGGCAACTGGTACTTCCCGGCATTCAATGCTGCGGACAGTGCCATCACGCTCGGCGCTATCTGCTTGATCCTGGACGAGATCCGGCGGGTTCGCCGGGGCAAGTAAGTTTTCTCAAGGGGCCCACGGGGCCCCTTCTTCTTTGGGTCTGCCACCCTCACAAAAGCCCCAAGGGTTTCTCCCGCTTTCTCGCGATGTCATAACAAAGTCATACTGCGGCGGTTCAATGTAATCGATTACATGAACACCGCACGATGAGCATTCAATCCGTCGCAGCCAAGGCCGGGGTCTCCGTGGCCACCGTGTCGCGGGCCTTCAATTTCCCCGACAAGGTCACCCCGGCCACGCGGGAACTGGTGGAGCGCGTGGCGCGCGAACTCGACTACGTTCCCAACGCGAGCGCACGCACCTTGCGCACCCAGCGCAGCCGTGCATTGGGCGTGGTGCTGCCAACGCTGCTGAACCCGACCTTCGCCGAGTGCCTGCAGGGCATCGCGCGTGCAGCCATCGCCGGTGGCTACGCGATCATTCCCGTCACCACGGGCTACCGGCTCGACGAGGAAGAGCGTGCGGTCCATCTGCTGCTCGCCGGCAATGTCGACGGACTGATCCTCGTGGTCTCCAATCCGTCCACCTCGGCGGCGCTCGCCCGGCTGCGCACCACCGGCACGCCCTATGTGCTCGCCTACAACCGGCACCCCGGGCATCCCTGCGTCACCGTCGATGGCGAAGCCGCCGTGGCCGATGCGGTGGCGCGCCTCGTGCTGCTGGGCCATCGCCGTATCGCGATGGTCAGCGGCACGCTGGCAGCCTCCGACCGCGCGCAGCAACGCTTTCGCGGCTACCAGAAGGGCATGGCCGATGCCGGGCTCGAGGCCCCACCGCTCATCGAGGTGCCGTTTGTCGAAAGCGCGGTCGATGCGCTCTCGAATGTGCTGCAGGCAGACGCCCGCCCCACCGCCCTGGTCTGCTCCAACGACCTGCTCGCCATCCGCAGCATCCGCGCCGCGCACCTCAGCGGCCTCTGCGTGCCCGACGACCTCAGCGTGATCGGTTTCGACGGCATCGCGCTCGGCGAAGACCTGACGCCGGCCCTCACCACCATCGCACAGCCCAACAGCGACATCGGCCGCCACAGCGTCGAACTGCTGATCCAGGCGATGGCCGGCGGCACCACGCTGCAGGCCGACGCGAGCCTGCTGCTGCCCTGTTTCTTCCGCGACGGCGAGTCATGCGCAGCCGCCGCTCCCTGACCTCCTTCCTGTTTTCCGTCCTCATCCATCCAAGGAGTTCCTTCATGTCCCTCCGCCTCTCCCGCATGGCCCGCCTCGGCCTGCTCGCCGCCACGCTCGTTGCTGCAGGCAGCGCCATGGCCCAGACCGCCATTTGCTACAACTGCCCCACCGAGTGGGCCGACTGGGGCACGCAGCTCAAGGCCATCAAGGCCAAGACCGGCGTCACCGTGCCGGCCGACAACAAGAACTCGGGCCAGTCGCTCGCGCAGCTCGTCGCCGAGAAGGCGAGCCCCGTGGCCGACGTGACCTACCTCGGCGTGACCTTCGCGGTGCAGGCCGCCAAGGACGGCGTGGTCGAGCCCTACAAGCCGGCCGCGTGGAGCGACATTCCCGACGGCCTCAAGGACCCGGCCGGCAACTGGTTCACCATCCACTCCGGCACCCTCGGCTTCATGGTCAACGTCGATGCACTCAAGGGCAAGCCGATTCCGAAGTCGTGGGCCGACCTGCTCAAGCCCGAGTACAAGGGCCTGATCGGTTACCTCGACCCCGCATCGGCCTTCGTCGGCTACGTGGGCGCGGTGGCCGTCAACCAGGCACGCGGCGGCACGCTCGACAACTTCACGCCGGGCATCGACTACTTCAAGGCACTGCAGAAGAACGAGCCCATCGTGCCGAAGCAGACCTCCTACGCGCGCGTGCTGTCGGGCGAGATCGCGATCCTGCTCGACTACGACTTCAACGCCTACCGAGCCAAGTACAAGGACAAGGCCAACGTCGCCTTCGTCATCCCGAGCGAAGGCACGCTGGTCGTTCCCTACGTGATGAGCCTGGTCGCCAAGGCGCCGCATTCGGCCGACGCGAAGAAGGTGCTCGACTTCGTGCTGTCCGACGAAGGCCAGGCGATCTGGGCCAAGGCGTATCTCCGGCCGGTGCGCGCGAACGCGATGCCTAAAGACATCGAAGCACAGTTCCTGCCGGCGAGCGAATACGCGCGTGCCAAGAGCGTGGACTACGGTCGCATGGCCGAAGCGCAGCGCGCATTTTCCGATCGCTACCTCAAAGAGGTGCGCTGAGTAGGCCCTCGGATGAGACTTTGCTTTTCGATTCTTCGCGTCGTGCGTGACGTGCCTCGTTCAGGGCGCGMTCACGCCGACGGTGTGCTCTGCTCCGCGAATGTCCCCCGGCGCGGCCTAGGGCCGCAKGCCTCCTCCTTTATTTCGCTGCGCAGAGCACACCGCCAGCGTGATCGCTCAGCGCAGTCGTTGATCGGCTCGCACAASSGCAGCGTCCATCGTGCACAGGGCACCGGGTGCTCCCCGCAGCGAAATAAAGGAGGAGCGAAGCGGGGGACATTCGCGGAGGGGAGYACCCGGTGTCCTGTGCACGCGCCCCGAACAAGAGCGCCTCGAACAAGAGCGCCCCGAACACAAGCAACCCGCAACGCAACAACGCAAGACGGAAAACCGAGATGAAGTCCGCCAACGCCTGGAACCCACGATGGCGCCTGCTGGCGTGCGTGGCACCCGCAGCCGCCTTCTTCGCGGCCTTCTGGCTGCTGCCGGTGGTGCGCCTGCTCGCGCTGCCGGCCGAGAAAGGCTGGGCCACCTACTTCGCGGTCCTGACCGACTCGCGCTACCTGACGAGCATGGCCAACACGGTCGCGCTGTCGGTGGCCGTGACGCTCTCGACGCTGGTGCTGGGCGCGGCGGTGGGCATCTACCYTGCGCGCCATGCCTTCATGGGCAAGCGCGTGCTGCTGTCGCTGCTCACGCTGCCCCTGTCGTTCCCGGGCGTGATCATCGGCTTCTTCGTCATCCTGCTCGGCGGGCGGCAAGGGCTGGTGGCGGACCTGAGCGACAGCCTGATCGGCGAACGCATCACCTTCGCCTACGGCCTGCTCGGCCTGTTCCTGGCGTACCTGTACTTCTCCTTGCCGCGCGCCATCGCCACCTACGCCGCCGCGGCCGAGGCAATGAACGTGCAGCTCGAAGAGGCGGCCCGTTCGCTCGGCGCCTCGCGGCTGCGCGTGGCGCGCGACGTGTGGATGCCCGAGCTGGCGCCCACCACCCTGGCCTGCGGCGCGATCCTGTTCGCCACCTCGATGGGCGCCTTCGGCACCGCCTTCACGCTGGCCAGCAAGTTCGAGGTGATCCCGATCACCATCTACAACGAGTTCACCAACTACGCCAACTTCGCACTCGCCGCATCGCTGTCGATCGCGCTGGGCATCGTGACCTGGCTGGTGCTGTTCGTCGCGCGGCGCTTCGGGGCGAACCCGGTGGCACGCTGAGGAAGGACCACCCATGCGAAAGAACACGCAACCCAAGGCGCCCTTCCTGCTGGCCGTCACCGTGGGGGTCAGCCTCTTCATGATTGCGCCGATGCTGCTGTCGGTGATGGCGGGGCTGGTCAACAACTACAGCACCGGCCTGAAAAGCGGCCTCACGCTGCGCTGGCTCGGCGAGGTGTGGGAGAACTACGGCGGCACGGTCGGCTGGTCGCTCGCACTGGCGCTGGCCTGCGTGGCCGGCACGGTGCTGCTGGGCGTGCCCTGCGCCTATGCGCTGGCGCGCAGCCGTTCGCGGGCCGCGCGCATCTTCGAAGAACTGCTGACGCTGCCGGTCGCAGTGCCGGGCCTCGCGACAGCACTCGCACTGATCCTGGCCTACGGACAACTCACCGCCTTCCGCCAGAGCTTCGCCTTCATCCTCGTGGGCCACATGATCTTCACGCTGCCGTTCATGGTGCGCACGGTGAGTTCGGCCTTCCAGCGCGACGACCTGCTCGCGCTCGAGGAAGCTGCGCGTTCGCTCGGCGCCAACTTCCGCCAGCGCTTCATGGGCATCCTCGTGCCCGCCGTGTTTCCCGCCATCGTGGCCGGCAGCCTGATGGTGTTCACGCTCTCGGTGGGCGAGTTCAACCTCACCTGGATGCTGCACACGCCGCTCACCCGCACCCTGCCCGTGGGCCTGGCCGACAGCTACGCCTCGATGCGCATCGAGATCGGCTCGGCCTACACCCTGGTCTTCTTCGCTGTGATCCTCCCGGTGCTGTGGGGCCTGCAGTACCTTGCCAACCTGATGCAGAAACGCCATGGAACTTGAACGCATCCCCATCGACATCACGAACTGCGCCAAAACCTACGCCGACGGCACGCGCGGCCTGCAACCCACCGACCTGAAGGTCGAGGCCGGCGAGGTGCTGGCGCTGCTCGGCCCCTCGGGCTGCGGCAAGACCACGCTGCTGCGCCTGATTGCGGGGCTCGAAGCGCCCGACGAAGGCAGCCGCATCGTGTTCGGCGACCAGGACGTGACGCAGCGCCCGGTCGAGCATCGCGGCGTGGGCATGGTGTTCCAGAGCTATGCGCTCTTTCCGCAGATGACGGTAGCGGCCAACATCGGCTATGGCCTCCGCATCCGCGGTGTGGCGCCAGAGGAGGAAAAGCGCGCCGTGGGCGAACTGGTCGACCTCGTGCGCCTCGGTGGACTCGAGAACAAACGCCCCGCCGAGCTTTCGGGCGGCCAGCGCCAGCGCGTGGCCCTGGCGCGCGCCGTGGCCGTTCGCCCGCGCGTGCTGCTGCTCGACGAACCCCTGGCCGCGCTCGACGCGAAGCTCAAGGAGTCGCTGCGCGACGAGCTCGCCGAACTGCTGCGCCGCCTGCACATCACCGCCATCCACGTGACGCACGACCAGCAGGAAGCCCTCGCCATCGCCGACCGGCTGGCAGTGATGCGTGCCGGCCGCATCGTGCAGGTGGGCCGGGGCGAAGACCTGTACCGCGCGCCGGCCCATCCCTTCGTCGCGGAGTTCCTCGGACGGGTCAACGGGCTCGAGCGCGCGGCCGAGGCCATCGCACAGGGCGTTGTCCGACTCGGGGGAAGCGCCCTGCCTTGCCCACCCGCCTGGCAGAGCCATGCGATGCTGTTGGTACGGCCCGAAGACGTCGAAGTGAGCGCGCCCCGGCCCGATTGGGGCACCGCCACCGTCGAACGCCGCACCTTCCTCGGCGACCGCGTGCAGCTCCAGTTGCGCGTGAAAGACCAGCCCATGCTGGTGGCCGACGTGGGACGCGACAACCCCTTCGGACCGGGCGATCCGGTCGGCCTTCGCGTCCACCCCGATCGGCTCATGACGTCGCAGGAGCCCAGCGCATGACGACAACGACCCCAGACACCTTCCTGGTCCAGCTGACCGACCTGCACATCCGCGAGCCGGGCCGCCTGGCCTATGGCCGCATCGACACCGCGCCCTATCTCCAGCAGGCGGTGCAGTCGGTGCTCGCCCTGCCGCAGCAGCCCGATGCAGTGGTGATCACCGGCGACCTGACCGACTTCGGGCGCGCCGCCGAGTACGAGCACCTGGCGCGCCTGCTGGCCCCGCTGACCATGCCGGTCTACCTGATGCCCGGCAACCACGACGAGCGCGACCAGTTGCGCCGGAGCTTTCCCGATCACGCCTATCTCGGCACGGGCGACGACACGGCGGGCTTCATCCAGTATTCGGTGCGGGTCGGCGCGCTGCGGCTGATCACGCTCGACACCTGCGTGCCGGGCGCCAGCCATGGCACGCTGTGCGAGAAGCGCCTGGGCTGGCTCGAAGCCCAGCTCGACGCCTGCCGCAACGAGCCGGTCGTGCTCGCCCTGCACCACCCGCCCTTCACGACGCTGATCGGCCACATGGACGAGATCGGCCTGCTGCAAGGCGCCGATGCGCTCGAAGCGCTGATCGCCCGCTACGGGAACGTCGAACGCGTGATCTGCGGCCACCTGCACCGCGCCATCGACGTGCGCTTCGGCGGCACCATCGCGTCGACCTCGCCGGCCCCGGCACACCAGGTCTGCCTCGACCTGGCCCCCGACGCGCCCTCGGCGTGGACGCTGGAGCCGCCGGCGTTTCGCGTGCATGCCTGGTCCCCGCGAAGCGGCCGCCTCGTCACCCATCTGGCGGCCTCGGGCCGCTTCGAAGGCCCTTACCCCTTCCACGATAACGGGGCGCTGATCGATTAGGGCCTGTTTACCCTACGCAAGGGGTCGCGAAGCTCGCCACAGCCCGCCCATCAAGGCGCGTGACGCCGTGCGTGCGTCCGCACGCACAAGGAGCGCAACGCCGAGGGGCGGGCTGTGGCGAGCTTCCCTTCGGGTTGCTTCGCAAAGGGGCTGTCTGCGGCGTTGCCCGCGCTTGCAAGGCTCTAGCCTTGCTGCGCACGGGCGCCTTGCACCCAGCCCCTTTGCGAAGCAACGCGACCCCTTGCGTAGGGTAAACAGGCCCTAAGCCGCCACTTGTGGAAAATGGGGGTCAAAGCGAACCAAAACGAAAAGGACAGAACCCGGCCCCCATGAAGCATCTCCTGAATCTGCTGGCAGCAGTCGCACTGCTGGTGTGGGGCACCCACCTGGTTCGCACGGGTGTGCTGCGCGTGTTCGGCGCCAACCTGCGCAAGATCCTCGTGCAGAGCATGCGCAACCGCTTCACGGCTGCRCTTTCGGGCATCGGCGTCACGGCGCTCGTGCAGTCGAGCACCGCCACTTCGCTGATGACCTCGTCCTTCGTCGGGCAGGGCCTGGTCACGCTGCCGGCGGCGCTGGCGGTGATGCGCGGGGCCGACGTGGGCACGGCGCTGATCTCGGTGCTGTTCTCGGCGGACTTGTCATGGCTCTCGCCGATGTTCATCTTCGTGGGGGTGGTGCTGTTCATCACGCGCTCGGCCACCGTGGCGGGACGGGTGGGCCGGGTGCTGATCGGGCTCGGGCTGATGCTGCTCGCGCTGCAGCTGGTGGTGGAAGCCACGGAGCCGCTCTTTTCCGCGCCCGCCATCCGGGCCCTGCTGGCATCGATCAACAGCGACGTGCTGCTCGAGATCACCATCGGCGCGGTACTGGCCATCGTGGCCTATTCGAGCCTCGCGGTCGTGCTGCTGGTCGCGGCCATGGCGACCTCGAATGTGGTGCCGCTGGACGTCGCGCTCGGCCTGGTGCTTGGCGCCAACCTCGGCAGCGGCCTGCTCGCGGTGCTGACCACGGCCAAGTCGGTCGTGTCGGTGCGGCAGGTCACGGTGGGCAACCTGCTCTTCAAGGCACTGGGCGTGGCCCTCGTCGCGCCTTTCGTGGGACTGTGGATCCGCTACGTGCAGCCGGAGCTGCCGAACCAGACGCATGGCGTGGTGCTGTTCCACCTGGCCTTCAACATCGTGATCAGCATCGGCTTCATCGGCCTCACGCAATGGGTCGCGAAGCTCGTGACGAAGCTGCTGCCGGTGCCGCAGCAGCCGGCAGGCACCAGCCGGCCGCATCACCTCGATCCTTCGGCGCTCTCGACCCCCTCGCTCGCGATTTCGAATGCAGCGCGCGAGGCGCTGCACCAGGCCGACATCGTGGAGACCATGCTGATCGGCACGCTCGACGTGATCCGCCACAACGACCTGCGGCTGGCGCAGGAGCTCCGGCAGCTCGACGACACGGTGGACTCGCTGTATTCGGCCATCAAGTACTACATGACGCGCATCTCGCGCGAGGCACTGGGCGAAGAGGAAAGCCGGCGCTGGACGGACATCATCAGCTTCACGATCAACATGGAGCAAATCGGCGACATCATCGAGCGCGTGATCATCGACATCGAGGACAAGAAGATCAAGCCGCAGCGCAATTTCTCGCAGGCCGGGATGGCGGAGATCGTCGAGCTGCATGGGCGGCTCGTTGCCAATCTGCGGCTCAGCATGAGCGTCTTCCTGAACGGCAATGTGCGGGATGCGCAGAAGCTGCTGGAAGAAAAGGTGCGGTTCCGGGATCTGGAGCGGGCCTATGCGACGACGCATCTGGACCGGCTTTCGGACCGCACGACCCTGAGCATCGAGACGAGCTCTTTGCACATCGATCTGATCAGCGATCTGAAGCGGATCAATTCGCACATCTGTTCGATCGCCTATCCGATTCTTGAATCGGCCGGGGCATTGGCGCCGAGCCGGTTGAGGGAATCCCGGCTGGGGAAGATCGAGGGCTGAACTACTCGGCGGTCTTCAAGCGGGAGGCCCCCGCGCCGGCCCCTCGCCGCGCATACCGCTGCGCCAGCACGGCACACACCATCAGCTGCATCTGGTGAAACAACATCAGCGGCAGCACGATGGCGCCCACGGCATGTGAAGCAAACAAGACCTTCGCCATCGGAATCCCGCTGGCCAGGCTTTTCTTGGAGCCGCAGAAGACGATCGTGATCTCGTCCGCCGTATCGAATCCCAGCTTGCGCGCCGCCAGCGTCGTGAGGCTCAGCGCCAACCCCAGCACCACCGCGCACACCACCAGCAATCCGACCAGCGCGTGCGCAGGCACCTGCCGCCACAACCCCTCGATCACGGCCGCGCTGAAGGCCGTGTAGACGACCAGCAGGATCGACCCCTGATCCACGAACTTCAAGACCGAAGCACGCCGCTGAATCCACTTCCCGATCCAGGGCCGCAGCAAATGCCCCACCACGAACGGCACCAGCAGCTGCAGCAGGATGCGCCCGATCGACCCCAGCGACGAGCTCGCATGCCCACCGTTCGGCAGCACGACAAGATTGACCAGCACGGGCGTGATGAACACCCCCAGCAATGTCGACGCCGAAGCACTGCAAATGGCCGCAGGCAGATTGCCCCGCGCCATCGCCGTGAACGCGATGGCCGACTGCACCGTGGCAGGCAGCACGCAGAGGTACAGCACGCCGGTGTAGAGCTCCGGCGTCACCAGCGGCAAGAGCAGCGGCTTGAGCGCCAGCCCCAGCAGGGGGAACAGCACGAAGGTGCTGCCGAACACCAGCAGGTGCAGCCGCCAGTGCGTGATGCCGTTCAGGATGGCCTCGCGCGACAGCTTGGCGCCGTGCAGGAAGAACAGCATGCCGATGGCCGCCGTCGTGAGAACTTCGAAAAGCCGTGCCGGAGCCCCGCTCGCCGGCAGCAGGCTTGCAAGGGTGACGACCGAGAGAAGCGCGAACGTGAAGTTGTCGGGCAGAAAGCGAGAGCGGGACATGACGGGGACCGGAGCGCCGCACGGCGCAGCCGCGCGGCGGATTCAGCAGATGGGTTGTGATGTCCGCGCATGAATCTCGTCGCCAATTTGCGGAGCCCGGCGCGTGCTCCTCGCGCCAAGGGGGATTTTCGGCGAAGTCCGGCATCGCTGCCGATCGACGCAAGAATGGCCCCGCCTCAGTGTGCGGCGGGCGAACTGAACCGCGCCTGACGGCAGCGCAGGCAATAGTCGATGAGGTCGTCGATCTCCGTCGCCTTGTCGAACACCGCATCGGCGCCGAGCTGCTCGCACTTGCGCCGCATCTCCGGCGTGGCGTAGTTGCTGAGCACCACCATCTTCTGCGCCGGACCGCGGTGGCGGCAGGCTTCGAGCACGCGCAACCCGGTCCCCTCCTTGAGAAACAGGTCGACGATGGCCAGGTCCCATTGCGACAGATTGCGCAACAGCCAGCGCGTGCCTTCGGCCTCCGACTCCGCCTGTCCGACCGGATCGACCCGCGCCACCTCCCGCAAGGCATCCATCAGGTTCTTGCGGATGGCGAGGTTGTCTTCAACGATGAATGTTCGGACGGTGGACATGACAGCAGGCCTTCGAGCGTTGTCGCAGCCTGCAAATTGCACCCGGCACAAGTCGAAGGCATGACACCCACCGCGGGCAGGCCAAAACCGGCCGTGCCGCCCGCGTCCTCAGAGCGTGAGGATCGTGCAGCCCGTGGTCTTGCGCGCTTCCAGGTCGCGGTGGGCCTGCTGCACGTCGGCCAGTGCATAGCGCTGGTCGATCGGGATCTTCACCGCGCCGCTCTGCACCACCGCGAACAGGTCGTCGGCCATCGCCTGCGTGCTCTCGCGCGTAGCGATGTGGGTGAACAGCGTCGGCCGGGTCACGTAGAGCGAGCCCTTGGAGGCCAGCGTGCCGAGGTTGATCGGCGGCACCGGACCCGAGCCGTTGCCGAAGATGGCCAGCAGGCCGAACGGCCGCAGGCAGTCGATCGACCCCTCGTAGGTGTCCTTGCCCACCGAGTCGTACACCACCTTCACGCCCTTGCCGCCGGTGATCTCCTTCACGCGGGCCGCGAAATTCTCGGTGCTGTAGTTGATGGCATGCGCCGCGCCGTATTCGAGCGCGAGCTTGCACTTGGCGTCGCTGCCCGCCGTGCCGATCAGCTGCAGGCCCAGCGCCTTGGCCCACTGGCAGGCGATCAGGCCGACACCGCCGGCGGCTGCATGGAACAGGATGAAGTCGCCGGGCTGCAGGCCTTCGGCCGGCAGCGTCTTCTTCAGCAGGTACTGCGTCGTCAGGCCCTTGAGCATCATGGCCGCGCCGGTCTCGAAGGAGATGGCGTCGGGCAGCTTGCACACGTTCTTGGCCGGCATCACGCGCAGTTCGCTGTAGGCGCCGGGCGGTCCGCTGGCATAGGCGGCACGGTCGCCGGGCTGCAGGTGCGTCACGCCTTCGCCCACCGCCTCGATCACGCCCGAGGCTTCCATGCCGAGCTGCAGCGGCATCTGGAACGGGTAGAGCCCGCTGCGCTGGTAGGTGTCGATGAAGTTCAGGCCCACGGCCTGGTGGCGGATGCGGATTTCGCCGGGGCCGGGGTCGCCGACCTCGACGTCCACGATCTTCAGTTCTTCGGGGCCGCCATGGCGGTCGATACGGATGGCTTTGCTCAACATCGCTGAAGTCTCCTGGCACAGAAAAAGAAGAGGGGCATCGTGCCATGTTTGGCTTTCCCGCGACGGGGCGGGTCATTTCATTGCCGGTAGAGTCGGCGGCCATGCAGACACAGCCGCGCCTCACGCCCCTCACCGCCCTCCTGCTCACCGTTCCGCCGCTGCTGTGGGCCAGCAATGCCGTGGTGGGCCGCCTGGTGCGCGATCTGGTGTCACCGCTCACGCTGAACTTCGTGCGCTGGATCATCGCGTTCGTGCTGCTGCTGCCGTTCGCGGCGTCCGTCCTGCGCCTGAACAGCCCGCTCTGGGCCCACTGGAAGCGCTACGCGCTGCTCGGGCTGCTGGGCATCGGTCTCTACAACGCGCTCCAGTATCTGGCGCTGCAGACCTCCACGCCGATCAACACCACGCTGGTGGGCTCCAGCCTGCCGCTGTGGATGCTCGCCACCGGCATGCTTTTCTTCGGTGCCCGCTTCAGTGCACGCGAGACCGGCGGTGCGCTGCTGTCGATGCTGGGCGTGCTGCTGGTGCTGAGCCGCGGCGAATGGCGGCAGCTGCTGGCGCTGCGCCTGGTGCCGGGCGACCTCTACATGATCCTGGGCACCATCGCCTGGGCCTTCTACAGCTGGCTGCTGGCGCGCACGCACGAGCCGAAGCAGGCGCGGCAGGACTGGGCCGCCTTCCTGATGGCACAGCTCGTTTTCGGCCTCGCATGGTCGGGCGCCCTGGCCGCCGGCGAGTGGACGCTGACCGCTGCGCACATCGACCTCGGCTGGCCGCTCATCGCCGCCATGGCATTCATCGGCGTCGGCCCCGCGGTGGTCGCCTACCGCTGCTGGGGCACGGGCGTGCAGCGCGCGGGTCCGCAGGCAGCGAGCATCTTCATGAACCTCACGCCGCTGTTCGCCGCGCTGCTGTCGGCCGCCTTCCTGCGCGAACCGCCGCACTGGTACCACGGCGTGGCGTTCGTGCTGATCGTCGGCGGGATCGTGGTGTCGTCAAGGCGCTGATCCAACAACGCTCCCTTCAAGCGGACACCGAGGAACCGGCTTCGCCGGGCCTCAGGTGTTGCCCCCGGTAGGGGGTAGGAGGAGCGACACGAAGTGCGCGAAGCCTGGGGGCGAGCTCAATACAACACGAAGTGCGCGCAGCCTGGGGGCGAGCTCAGTACGTGCCGGGGTAGGCGCCGCCGTCCGCCAGCACGTTCTGCCCGGTCATGTAGCCGGCCTGCATGCTGCAGAGAAAGGCGCAGATGGCGCCGAACTCGGCCGGCGTGCCGAAGCGCCTGGCCGGAATGTTCTTCTTGCGGGCTTCCCACACGGTGTCGAAGTCCTGGCCCGACTTCTGGGCCGCGCCGGCCATCGTGCCCTTGAGGCGGTCGGTGTCGAAGGAGCCGGGCAGCAGGTTGTTGATGGTCACGCCCTGCGCCGCGATGGGAGTGCGTGCCACGCCGGCCACGAAACCGGTGAGGCCGCTGCGCGCACCGTTCGACAGGCCCAGGATATCGATGGGCGACTTCACCGAGCTGGAGGTGATGTTGACGATGCGCCCGAAGCCGCGCTTGGCCATGCCATCGACGGTCGCCTTGATGAGTTCGATGGGCGTGAGCATGTTGGCGTCGACCGCCTTGATCCACGCTTCGCGGTCCCAGTTGCGGAAGTCGCCGGGGGGCGGGCCGCCGGCGTTGGTGACGACGATGTCGAAGTCGTGCCCCAGCGCGAACACCGCTGCGCGGCCGGCTTCGGTCGTGATGTCGGCCGCGACGTGCTTGACGAACGGGCCCGACGCGCCCGTCGCCTCGGTCAGCTTCTTCGCAGCTGCTTCCAGCGCCTCGGCGCCGCGCGCCACGATCACCACGTTGACGCCTTCGCGCACCAGCGCCTCGGCGCAGCCGTAGCCGAGCCCCTTGCTCGCGCCGCACACCAGCGCGGTCTTGCCTGCAATGCCCAAATCCATGTTGTTGCTCCAGTCGGTCCTGCAGGGGCTTCAGCGCCCCTTGCGTGTGAAAACGAAGATGCCCGCGATCACGAGCACCGTGCCGGCCGCGATCCACGCGGTGAACGGCTCGCCCAATATGACCACCCCCATGAGGATGGTCGAGAGAGGCCCGATCATGCCGGTTTGCGCGGCCACGGCGGGGCCGATGCGCTCGATGGCCATCATCACCATGAGGACGGGCACGGCCGTGCACAGCGTGGCATTGAGCACCGACAGCCAGATCACCTCGGGCGCGACCTCGAAGGCCACGCTCATCGGCCGCGTCAGCACGAACTGCAGGATGCACAGCACGCAGGCCACGGTGGTGGCAAGACCCACGAGCCGCAGCGACCCAAGGCGCTTGACGAATTCGCCGCTGTAGACAAGGTAGCCGGCATAGCTCACTGCGCTCAGGAACACGAGAAACGCGCCCCAGGCCGCCGCGCCACCGCCTTTGCCGCCGCCACCGGTCCAGAGCTCGTGGCCGAACACCAGCAGCACACCGGCGTAGCTCACGATCATGCCCAGCACCTGCGGGCGCGTGGCGCGCCGCCGGTACAGGATCCAGCCGAACAGCAGCACCAGCGTGGGGTTGAGATACAGGATCAGCCGCTCGAAGCTGGCCGAGATGTAGGCGAGCCCCGCGAAGTCCAGAAAACTCGCAAGGTAGTAGCCCGAGAAGCCGAGCCCGATCACGCCGAGCCAGTCGCGGAAGCCAAGGGCCGGCTTGCCGCGGCCGGCCCACCACGCCATCACGGCGAACAGCGGCAGCGCGAACAGCATGCGCAGCATGATCAGCGTGATGGCATCGACGCCGTAGCGGTAGGCCAGCTTGACGATGATCGCCTTGCCGCTGAAGGCAATGGCGCCCAGCGAGGCGAGGATGAGGCCGGGCGCAATGCTCTTTGCGCCGCTCTGCGAGGGGGGGATGCCGGTCTGTACGGCGGTCTTGGTCATCCCCTGATCATCGCGTGATCGTCAAAAACCTGCAGCCGCGCCGTCGCGTCGCGGGTCGCTCGCAGCCACGTAGCCTTCGACCGACGGATCGCCCGCGCGCCAGATGAACTGGCCGGCGCCGAAGTCCTGGTACGAATCGTCGATCACGTCGAGGTGATGGCCGAGGTCGCGCAGGCCCTGCACGGTGTCCGGGTTCATCGCGGCCTCGACGTTGATCTCGAGCCCCGCGTTGAAGCGCCAGCGCGGCGCATCGCAGGCGGCCTGCGGGTTCTGCTTGTAGTCGAGCATTCGCACCAGCGTCTGCATGTGGCCCTGGGGCTGCATGTTGCCGCCCATCACGCCGAAGCTCATGACCGGCTGGCCGTCCTTGGTGAGGAAGGCCGGGATGATGGTGTGGAACGGCCGCTTGCCCGGCGCCACCACGTTCGGGCTCTCGGCCTTGAGGCTGAAGCCGTGGCCGCGGTTCTGCAGGCTGATGCCGAATTCGGGCTCCACGCAACCCGAGCCGAAGCCCATGTAGTTGCTCTGGATGAAGCTCACCATCATGCCGCTCTCGTCCGCCGCAGTGAGGTAGATGGTGCCGCCCTTGACGGGGTTGCCGGCCTTGAAGTCCTGTGCCTTTTTCACGTCGATGAGTCTGGCACGGGATGCGAGATACGCGTCATCGAGCATTTGCGCGGGGGTCACCGTCATCGACGATGGCTCCGACACGTAGCGGTAGACGTCGGCGAAGGCCAGCTTCATGGCTTCGATCTGCAGGTGCTGCGAAGCGACCGAGTCGACCGGCAGCGAAGCGATGTCGAACTTCTCGAGGATGCCGAGCGCGATCAGCGCCGCAATGCCCTGGCCATTGGGCGGAATCTCATGCAGCGTGTGGCCGCGGTAGTCGCGCGAGATCGGCTGGACCCACTCGGGCTGGTAGGCCGCGAGGTCGGCCACCGTGAGCGAGCCGCCCTGCGCGGCCGAGAACTTCGCGAGCGCCTCGGCGATCTCGCCGCTGTAGTAGGCCTCGCCCTTGGTGCGGGCAATGGCCTTGAGGGCGCGTGCTGCGGCGGTGAAGCGGAACATCTCCCCCACCTCGGGCGCACGGCCCCAAGGCAGGAAGGTCTTGGCAAAGCCCGGTTGCGACGCCAGCAGCGACGCAGCCGCGGCCCACTTGCCCTGCACCACCGGCGGCACGAGGTAGCCGCGCTCTGCGATGTCGATGGCCGGCGCCAGCAGGTCGGCGAACGGCAGCTTGCCGAAGCGGTCGCTCATCGCCACCCAGCCGCGCACCGCGCCCGGCACCGTGACCGAGTCGATGCCGCGCATCGGCGGCGTGGCGGCGTCGGCGCCGTACTTGGCCTTGAAGTACTCGGGCGTCCAGGCCCTGGGCGCGGGACCCGAGGCGTTGAGGCCGTGCAACTCCTTGCCGTCCCACAGGATGCAGAAGGCATCGCTGCCCAGGCCGTTGCTCACGGGCTCGACCAGCGTCATGACGGCGGCGGTGGCGATGGCCGCGTCGACGGCATTGCCGCCCTGCTGCAGCATGCGCAACCCGGCCTGCGCGGCCAGCGGGTGCGAGGTCGACACCACGTTGCGCGCGAAGATCGGAATACGGGTCGAGAGGTAGGGGTTGTTGAAGTCGAAGTTCATGTCGGCGTCTCGTTATTCGTTGGTGATCTTGCGTTCGACCACGATTTTTTTCCACTTGGCGGCGTCGGCTGCCACCATCTTGGCGAACTGGTCGGGTGTGCCCGCAACGGCGGGTTCGATGCCCAGGCGCGCGAGCTTGTCCTTCACCTCGGGATCGGCCAGCGCATCGTTCGCCGCCTTGTTGACGCGCGCCACGATGTCCGCAGGCAGATTCTTCGGACCGTAGAAGCCGAACCAGGTGTTCGACTCGTAGCCCGGCAGCGTATCGGCAATCGGGGGCAGCTCCGGCGCCAGCGGGCTTCGCTTGAGCGTCGTGACACCCAGGGCGCGCAAGCGGCCGTCGCGCACGTGCGGCATGCCGGTGGGCAGCGAGTCGAACAGCACGTCGATCTTGCCGCTGATCAGGTCGGGAATGGCGAGCGCGGTGCCCTTGTAGGGAATGTGCGTGACGAACACGCCGGCCTGTGCCTTGAAGAGCTCGGCCGTGAGCTGCACGATGGTGCCGTTGCCGCTCGAGCCGTAGTTGAGCTTGCCGGGGTTCTTCTTCGCGTACTCGATCCATTCGCGCACGGTCTTCGCGGGCGAATCGACCGGCACCAGCATGATGCTCGGCGCATCGCCCACATGCCCGATGGGCGTGAAGTCGCGCACCGTGTCGTAGGGCAGCCGGGGCATGACGGCGGGGCCGATCGAGTGCGTACTGGTGGTGGCCAGCAGCAGCGTGTTGCCGTCGGGCGCGGCCTTGGCGGCCTGGTCGGAGCCGATGGCACCGCCGGCGCCGGGCTTGTTGTCGACGATCAGCGTGGTGCCGAGCTTCTCGCCCATCTTCTGCCCGAGCGTGCGGGCAAAGAGGTCGGTGGCGCCGCCCGCGGGGAACGGCACGATGAGCCGGATCGGCTTGTTCGGGTAGCCCTGGGCCAGGCTGGCGGACGACGCGGCCATGCACAGAAGCGCAACGGCGACCCCTTGAAGGAACTGGATTCTTTTCATGGTGCTGGATTCTGGCCCCGTGGAGAAACCTTGCATGCTATGCACCCGCCGCACATCAAGCCAGATAATCCCGCTTATTCAACTATGAGCGCTGCTTATGACAAAAAACGCCACGGAAGAGGTCTCGCTGCAGCAGCTCCGGGCGCTGGCGGCGGTCGCCGAATCGGGCAGCTTCACGCTGGCGGCGGAAAGCCTGCAGTTGACGCAGCCGGCCATCAGCCACCTGATCAAGCGCATGGAAGAGGAACTCGGCCAGCCGCTGGTCGTGCGGGGCCGCCGCATCCAGCTGACCAGCGCGGGGCAGGTGATGGTCGAGACGGCCGTGCGTGCGCTGCGGCTGATCGACGAATCGGTCGGAGCCTGCCGGTCGCAGTCGCAGCTGCGCGAAGGGCGCGTGGTGCTGGCGGTGGGCCACCTCACGGCGGGCGCCCTGCTGCCGCCGATGCTCGGCCGCTTCTCCCGGCAGCATCCGACGCTCGCGACCACGCTGCTCGACAGCACGGCGGAGCAGATGATTTCACGCATCCTCTCGCAGGAGGCCGACCTGGGCTTCGGCTCGGACATCGGGCAGAAGCACTCGGAGCTGGCGACCGAGTTGCTGTTTACGGAGCGCATGGCGCTCTACGTGCGCGAGGACCATCCGCTGGCGCAGCGCGTGGTGGTCGATGCGAAGCACCTGGAGTCGCAGCCCTTCATCCACGTCAACCCGGACGCCAACGTGTGGCGCGCCGTGAGCCGCCAGCTCTCGAGCGTGGCCAATGTGTACCCGCGCGTGGTGCATCACGTGTCGATGCTGTCGACGGCCTTCGGCCTCATCCAGTCGGGCGCCGGCGTGGCCCTGCTGCCGCGCTATGTGGAGGTGCTGATGCCCGCCAACCTGCGCGCGGTGGCCGTGACGCGCCCCACGCTGGAATACCCCGTGGTCGCCGTCCGGCTGGCCAAGCACCCGCTCAGCCCGGCTGCCCTGGCCTTCCTGGCCATGGCACGGCAGCACATGAAGCCACTACGTGCTGGCAAGCCCTGAGGGTGTTTGACGCCCGCTGTTCAGGGCGCGATCACGCCGACGGTGTGATCGTTCAGAGCACTGGTTGATCGGCCAGCACAACAGCCGCGCCTCTCGTGCACAGGGCACCGGGTGC